>NZ_JBFAAF010000080.1:0-29846 GCF_040639595.1 Micromonospora sp. NPDC023814 | reverse complement strand
CGCGCACGGCCGCAACATCATGCACGCCCTCACCGAACTCGCCACCGGCCGTCCCTGGCTACCCGCAACCGGAACGACCACCTGATCAGTCACGATGGTTTTTTGTCAGAAGCACGCTCTGACAAGCCAAGCCGCGCCAGGCTGCGGCTCCTATTTTCTGGGGTTCAACAACTGGTTCCCGCAATATCAGGTATGACTGATCTCGTCGCCAAGGTAACTGCAATCTTCTCTTGATAGACGCGGCGCTCCACGAGGGGCAAAGTGAAACATCGTAACACGGGCAGCTCGATCGGTACGTCCGTCGAACAGGCAGGTCCACGCCAGCAAGCTGATCACACCCACGCGTACGTCTCCGTAGTCGCGCGACACTCAGAGCGCCACGACCGCCGCCGTCTCGGCCGGCAGTTCGATCCGGTCCCGCATCACCGTGACCCCCTCCCCCGTCGCCAGCAGCACCCGCCGCGCCACCCCCGGCAGGGTGATCGGCTGCGGCTTCGCGGCCAGGTTCGCCACCACCAGCGTCTCCCCGCGGCGCATCACCAGGAAGTGGTCGCCGTGGCGCACCTCCACCCGGTCCAGCCGCGGGTCGGACAGGTCGGGGCGGCTCTTGCGCAGCGCGATGAGCCGCCGGTGGAAGTCGTACATCTCGCGGTGTTCGGGCTTGTCCAGCTCGGCCCAGTCGAGGCGGGAGCGGACGAACGTCTGCGGGTCCTGCGGGTCCGGGACGTCCCCCTCCCGCCAGCCGTGCGCGGCGAACTCCCGCTTCCGGCCCGTCGCCACCGCCGTCGCCAGCTCGGGCTCGGGGTGGCTGGTGAAGAACTGCCACGGGGTGCTGGCCGCCCACTCCTCCCCCATGAACAGCATCGGCGTGAAGGGCGCGGTGAACAGCAGCGTCGCGCCCACCCGCAGCAGCCCCGGGGAGAGCGTGGCGGAGATCCGGTCGCCGGTGGCCCGGTTGCCGATCTGGTCGTGGTTCTGCAGGTACGCCACGAACCGGTGCCCCGGGGTGCGCTGCCGGTCCACCGGCCGCCCTTGGTGACGGTTGCGGAAGCTGGACCAGGTGCCGGCGTGGAAGAAGACGCCGGTGAGCACGTCGGCGAGGCATTCCAGGGAGCCGAAGTCGCCGTAGTAGCCCTGCCGCTCGCCCGTGAGCAGGGTGTGCAGGGCGTGGTGGGCGTCGTCGTTCCACTGGGCGTGCAGGCCGTAGCCGCCGGCCTCCCGGGGGGTGATGAGCCGCGGGTCGTTGAGGTCGGACTCGGCGATCAGCGACAGCGGCCGGCCGAGGTGGGTGGCCAGCGACTCCACCTCCACCGCCACCTCCTCCAGCAGGTGGTTGGCGCGCGCGTCGGGCATGGCGTGCACGGCGTCGAGCCGCAGCCCGTCGACGTGGTAGTCACGCAGCCACATCAGCACGCTGTCGACGATGTAGCGGCGGACGCCGTCGGAGTGCGGGCCGTCGAGGTTGACCGTGCGGCCCCAGGTGTTGCTCTGCTCGGTGAGGTACGGCGCGAACATCGGCGCGTAGGCCCCGGAGGGCCCGAAATGGTTGTAGACGACGTCGAGGATCACCCCCAGACCCTTGGCGTGGGCGGCGTCGACCAGCCGTTTCAGGCCGTCCGGCCCGCCGTAGGGCTGGTGCGGGGCATACCAGCAGACGCCGTCGTAGCCCCAGTTGTGCTCGCCGTTGAAGGCGTTGACCGGGAGCAGCTCGATCATGTCGACGCCGAGGTCGACCAGGTGGTCGAGGCGGCCGATGGCGGCGTCGAAGGTGCCCTCCGGGGTGAAGGTGCCGACGTGCAGCTCGTAGAGGACGCTGCCGGGCAGTTGCCGCCCGGTCCAGGCATGGTCGGTCCACTCGAACGCCGCGTGGTCGTAGAGCCGGCTCGGCCCGTGCACCCCCGCCGGCTGCCAGGCCGACCGGGGGTCGGGCAGCGCCCGCTCGTCGTCGTCCAGAAGGAAGGCGTAGTCGGTGCCGGGGCCGGTGGCGGGCACCTCGACCCGCCACCAGCCGCCGGGACCGGAACGCATCTCGTGGTCGGCGACGCCGGGCAGGCGCAGCCGAACCCGGGCGGCCTGCGGCGCCCACACCGCGAACTCGGTCATGACGCAGCCTCCACGGACTCGGGGGTGGGAGCCAGCAGCGCGACGGGATAGGTGGCCAGCAGGGGTCGGCCAGACGGGTCTCCCCGCCACTGTAGACCCGGCCGGTGAACAGGTCGGTCAACTCGTGAACGGGAAGTGACACGACCGTGTCGTCCCAGCCGCCGGCGCAGGCCAGGCCGAGGCCGGCCGTGCGCAGGGCGCGCAGCCGCCGCCGGCCCGCCTCGCCGCCCGGCTCCCGGGACGCGGTCGGTCGAGGAGTGGTCGACATGTCAGGCCGTCCTCTCCAGCACCACCACGCACCGGTCCGGCACGCCGAGGACGCCGCCCGCCTCGACCACGGTGGTCTTCTCCGGTTCCGGCTCCGCCGTGCTGATCACCAGCTCCCAGCGTCGGCCGAACTCGGGCCCGGGCACGGTGAAGTCCAACGGCGCGTCGTGGGCGTTGAAGCAAAGCAGGAAGGAGTTGTCCAGGTGGCGCTGGCCGTACTGGCCGCGCTCGCGGATGCCCTCGCCGTTGACGAACAGCGCGACGGATCGGCCGAAGTCGTTGCCCCAGTCCTCGCCGGTCATCTCCCGCCCGTCAGGGGTGTACCAGGCCAGGTCGGGCAGGGGCTCGTCGACCAGCCGGGAACGCACCGGCAGGCCGGTGAAGAAGCGGCGGCGGCGGAACACCTGGTGGCGGCGGCGGAAGGCGACCAGCTTGCGGGTGAACTCCAGCAGGTCGGCGTCGGCGTGCTCCCAGTCGACCCACGCCAGCTCGCTGTCCTGGCAGTACGCGTTGTTGTTGCCGTGCTGGGTGCGGCCCAGCTCGTCGCCGTGGCCGATCATCGGCACGCCCTGGGAGAGCACCAGGGTGGCCAGGAAGTTGCGCCGCTGCCGGGCCCGCAGGGCCAGCACGGCCGGGTCGTCGGTGTCCCCCTCGACCCCGCAGTTCCACGACCGGTTGTGGCTCTCGCCGTCCCGGTTCTCCTCCCCGTTGGCGTCGTTGTGCTTGTCGTTGTACGACACCAGGTCGGTGAGGGTGAACCCGTCGTGGCAGGTGACGAAGTTGATGCTGTGGAACGGTCGGCGCCCGTCGTCCTGGTAGAGGTCTGCGGAGCCGGAGATGCGGGACGCGAACTCGGCCAGGGTGGCCGGCTCGCCGCGCCAGAAGTCGCGCACGGTGTCGCGGTACTTGCCGTTCCACTCGGTCCACACCGGCGGGAAGTTGCCCACCTGGTAGCCGCCGGGGCCGACGTCCCACGGCTCGGCGATCAGCTTGACCTGGCTGACCACCGGGTCCTGCTGCACCACCTCGAAGAAGGTGGAGAGGCGGTCGACCTCGTAGAACTCGCGGGCCAGGGTCGCGGCGAGGTCGAAGCGGAAGCCGTCGACGTGCATCTCGGTCACCCAGTAGCGCAGCGAATCCATGATCAGCTGGAGCGAGTGCGGGCTGCGCACGTTGAGGCTGTTGCCGGTGCCGGTGTAGTCGACGTAGTGGCGTCGGTCCTCCTCGCTCAGCCGGTAGTAGCTGGGGTTGTCGACGCCCTTGAAGCTCAGCGTCGGGCCGAGGTGGTTGCCCTCGGCGGTGTGGTTGTAGACCACGTCGAGGATGACCTCGATCCCGGCGGCGTGCAGCGACTTGACCATGCCCCGGAACTCCTGCACCTGCTGGCCCAGGCGGCCCAGCGCGGAGTAGCCGTGGTGCGGGGCGAAGAAGCCGATGGTGTTGTAGCCCCAGTAGTTGCACAGTCCCAGGTCCGCGAGGCGGTGGTCGTGCACGAACTGGTGCACGGGCATCAGCTCGACGGTGGTCACCCCGAGCGTCGTCAGGTGCTCGATCATCGGCGGGGAGGCCAGGCCGGCGTACGTGCCGCGCAGCTCCTCGGGGATGTCGGGGTGGCGCATGGTCAGGCCGCGCACGTGCGCCTCGTAGATCACCGAGTGGTGGTACGGGGTACGCGGCGGCTTGTCGTTGCCCCAGTCGAAGTACGGGTTGACCACCACCGACTTCGGTACGAACGGCGCGGAGTCGGTGGTGTTCATCCGATCCGGGTCGCCGTGCTCGTAGTCGTAGACCGCCGGGTTCCACCGCACGTCGCCGTCGACCGCCTTGGCGTACGGGTCGAGCAGCAGCTTGTGCGGGTTGCAGCGGAGCCCGTTCGCGGGGTCGTACGGCCCGTGCACGCGGTAGCCGTACCGCTGCCCCGGCTCGACGCCGGGGATGTACGCGTGCCAGACGTAGGCGTCGACCTCGCGCAGCTCGACCCGCCGTTCCGCCCCGGTGTCCCACTCGTCGAACAGGCACAGCTCGATCCGCTCGGCCACCTCCGAGAAGATCGCGAAGTTGGTGCCCATCCCGTCGTAGGTGGCCCCGAGGGGATACCGCTCACCCGGCCAGACCTGCATGTCGCTCCTTCGGTGCAAGATCATGAGCGCGCACCGCACCATGAGCGCACCACACGGCGGGGGCCGGGCGGCGTGCGTGCGGGTATTGCCCCACGGCTTCCGCCACCAATCCACCCGATCGGCGGATGACCGGAATCCACCCGACTGGTACCCGCCGGCGCACCACACCGCACGGACCGGGCGCTGCGGTTACGATCTTGCATCCGCACTGGTCAGGGTGTTGATCATCGGACAGACTCGCAGGACCCGGCTGGGACGAGGTCCGAGGGGGATGTACGTGCGGATTCTCCTGGTGGAAGACGACCTACGCGTGGCGTCTGCCCTCACCAAGGCCCTGCGCCGCCGGGGATACGAGGTGGTGCCGGCGCTGACGGCCGCCGAAGCGATCCGGGCTGACCCGGTCGACCTGGTCCTGCTGGACCTCAACCTGCCCGACCGGGACGGCCTGGAGGTGTGCCGGCGGCTTCGTCAGGCCGACGAGGACGTCGCCATCATCGCGGTCAGCGCCCGTGCCGAGGAGTACGACCGGGTGGCCGGCCTGCGGGCCGGCGCCGACGACTACGTCGTCAAGCCGTTCTCGATGGTGGAGTTGCAGGCCCGCATCGAGGCGGTGATGCGGCGTACCGTCCGCAGCGCCCGGACCACGAGCCAGTTGCGGGTCGGTACGCTGCGCATCGACGTCAACGCCCGGCGGGTCTGGGTGGGCGACCGGGAGGTCAGCCTGGCCCGCAAGGAGTTCGACCTGCTGGTGGCGCTGGCCCGGCAGGCCGGCGCGGTGGTGCCCCGGGACCGGTTGCAGTTGGACGTCTGGCAGACCACCTGGGGGACCCGGCACAACCTCGACGTGCACGTCGCGGCCCTGCGGGGCAAGCTCGACGACGCCGGCTTGGTCGAGACGGTCCGCGGCGTCGGCTACCGGCTGCGCGCGGGATGACGACGGCCGGTGCCGCGACCAGGGTGCCCGCGACCGCCCGCCGACGCCGGTGACCAGGTCGGAAACCTCAGATGATCCTCAAGAAACGCAGGGTGTGGGCCAACGGTGGGCCGAGTGCGGTGTGCTGGGCGCACCCCAGCCATCCCTCCTGTTTGGAGATCCCTTTGAGATACAGACGGACAACGGCCGGTGTGTTCTCCGCCCTGCTCGCCGCCACCCTCGTGGCGACGGCGGTGCCCGGGCAGGCGCAAGGGCAGCCGAGCGCGGCCCTGCAGCAGGCGGAGCCGAACCAGGTGCAGGGCCTCACGGTCGTGCAGGGCGACGGGTACGCCACGCTGGCGTGGACCCGGGTAGAAGGGGCCACCGACTACCAGATCGAGCGGACCCCGCTGGCCGGGGACGGCACGCCCGGCACGCCGGTGATCGTCGGTGTCTGGCGCCCGAACCGCCAGGTCAACAACACCGCGCCGACCTTCGCCGACGCCGGCTTCGTACCGGGCAACGGCTTCCAGTGGCGGGTCCGGGCCCGGTTCGACACCGAGGCCAAGCCCTACTCGGCGCCGGTCAGCGGCACCACCAGGGCCCACTGGGGCGACCCGGCCGTCCCGGGTGAGAACCTTCGCACCCAGTGGGAGGACACGCTGGGCGCCCAGTACACCAGCGACGTCAACGAGTACACGTACACCGCCGCCATCGACGCGGCCAGCGACCGCGTTCGCGTGGTGGAGATCGGCCGCACCGTCCAGGACCGGCCGATCAACATGCTGGTCATCGGCTACCCCAAGCCGCCGGCAACGCCGGAGGCCGTGGCCGCGACCAACCCCCTGATGGTCAACTGCAACGTGCACGGCAACGAGCCGGGCGACCGCGAGGCCTGCCTGATCATGGCCCGGCAGTTGGCCTTCACCAAGGACAGCAAGACCCTCGACCTGCTGTCGAAGACCACCATGCTGATCGTGCCGACGCTCAACGGCGACGGGCGGGCCGCCAACACCCGGGGCAACTCCACCGGTCAGGACCTGAACCGGGACCACTCGCTGATCCGCCAGCCGGAGACCCGCTCCCTCGCCGAGATGGTCCGCGACTACCGGCCGGTCGCCGGCTACGACGGCCACGAGTACGGCAACTCCAACACCGGCGACCTGCCGATGCTGCCGCCCCGGCACCAGAACGTGGCGCAGGGGATCTTCGACGAGTCGCAGGAGATGATCGAAGGCCACATGTACGCCCAGGGCGCCCAGGACGGCTGGTGGGCGTGCCCGTACGGCTGCACCTCCAACGCCACGGTGGGCCTGAGCGAAGAGACCATCCTGCGTAACACCCTCGGCCTGAAGAACGTCGTCAACTCCCTGCTGGAGCTGCGCAGCTCCGGTGGCCCGACGCGGCCCGACGAGAGCAACACCGCGAACAACCGCCGGCGCAAGACGTACTCCGCGCTGTGGACGTTCAACGAGTTCTTCGAGTACCACGGCGCCAACGTCAAGGACATCACCAAGGCCCGCGCCGAGGCGATCACGTTCCAGTCCGCCAACGAGGGAAGGATCGTGTTCCGGGGCTCCCGGAAGATCGAGGCGTACCCCGCCCCGCACCCGGGTGAGGCCCCGCCGCCCGTGGACGCCCCCACCCCGGAGCGGATCCTCGAGCAGCCGCCGTGCGCGTACCGGCTGACCGAGGAGCAGTACCACGGTGAGCGTACCGACGGCCCGGCCGGCAAGCGCACCACCGCGGCCCAGCGCATCGCCGCCCACGGCTGGAAGGTGATCAAGGTCGCCGACGGCTACCTGGTGCCGCTGTCCCAGCCGCAGCGGGGCCTGATCCCGCTGCTGCTCGACGGACAGGCCGTCGAGGGCCTGGTCGCCGGCGAGCGGATCGCCCCCACCCTGACCGGCACCCACAACGGCACGCTGGTCGTCTCCGGCGTCGCCTGCCTGGACGGGGCCACCGTCCGGGGTTCGATCCAGGTGCGGCCCGGCGCGACGCTGATCGTCACCGGCAGCTCGATCAACGGTCCGGTGAACGCCACCGGCGCCGCCGGGGTCGTCATGACCGACAGCACGGTCGAGGGTCCGGTGCTCGTCACCGGCACCAGCGGCCCGGTCGTCCTGGTCGGCAACGAGGCGACCGGGCCAGTCAGCGTGACCAGCAGCAAGGGCGTGGCCCCGCTGGTGGCCGGCAACACCGTCAACGGTCCGCTGGCCTGCACCGGCAACTCCCCCGAGCCGACGAACATGGAGGTCACCAACTCCGTACGGGGTCCGAACTTCGGCCAGTGCGCACGTCTGTGACCTGCTGAGTTCCGCCCGAACGCGGTGCCGGCAGGTCGGCCTCCCGCCGACCTGCCGGCGCCACCCGTACCCGTTCCGAAGTGGAGAAGTCCGTGCCCGACACCCTCATCCCGGGGCCATGCTCCGGAAACCGGTCCCGGGCCGCCCGCCGCCGGCGGGCGGTGGCCGGGGCTGCTCTGGCCCTCCTGGTCGCGGTGACCGGGTGCACCAGCCCGCAGCAGGAGAGGCCCGCCGCGACGGACCGCACCGGCGACGCCACACCGGTCGCGGTCACCGGGCCGCTGTGCGACGTGCTGCCGTCGGGGGCCGAGCCGGGTAGTCCGGGCTCGCTGGTGGGCCAGTCGCCCGACCAGGCCCTCACCTGGATTCCCGTGCTCACCACGTTCGAGGCGGCGGTCCGGGCCACCGGGATGGCCGAGGAGTTGTCCGCCGCCGGTGGGCTGACCATCCTCGCCCCGACCGACGACGCCTTCCGGGCCAAGTTCTCCACCGCCAACCTGGACCACCTGCTGCTCAAGGACACCGACACGCTGCGGGGGTTGCTGAAGGAGCACCTGGTCGGCGGGGTGCGTTCGGCCGCCGAACTGGTGGCCGCCGGCTCCGTCACCACCCTCGCGGGCACCACCCTCGCCGTCACCGCGGCCGGGCCGGGGGCCCGGCTGGCCGACCGGGCCGAGACGGTCTGCGCGGACTACCGGGCCGCCGGCGCCCGGATCCACGTGATCAACAAGGTGCTCGGAAGCCTGCCGGACACCGCCCGCGAGGAGGACGACTACCACTGAGCGGCCCGACGGCTCCCGAGCCGGCCCACGACACCGGCCGCCGACCCCGCACCCGGGGTCGGCGGCCGGTGTCCTCGTCACCTTGGCCCTTTTCGGGATGCGGGATCGACCGCGATGCCCTTTGCTTGTTCACGGGACGCGCCCGCGCGTCTCCCCTCGGCCCCTCGGCCACCCCCACCACTGTCTCGCCGCCACCGCTGCCGGCGCACCTTCATGCATGGACGGAGATTGATGTGACGACCCTGCGGGTCGGCGAGCAGCCCACCACCTCCCCGGGTCGGGTCCACCGGCCCACCCTCACCTCCCGGCCCCAGGTCCCGGCGCACGCCGGGCCGGGCACGCCCCCGCAGACCCGCCGCATCCTGATGCTCTCCTGGGAGTACCCGCCCGTGCTCGTGGGCGGGCTCGGCCGGCACGTGCACGCCCTGTCGGTGGCCCTGGCCGCCGCCGGGCACGAGGTCACCGTCGTCACCCGGCACGCCGACGGCGCGCCCCTCGAGGAGTACGCCGACGGCGTCCGCATCCTGCGCGCCGCCGAGGACCCGGTGACCTTCCCGCTCGCCACCTCCTCCCTGCTGGCCTGGACGATGGCGTTCAACCACACGCTGACCCGGACGGCTCTGCGCGCCGCCGAGGCCGGCTCGTACGACGTCATCCACGCCCACGACTGGCTCGTCGCGCACACCGCGATGACCCTGCGCGAGCACCTCGACATCCCGCTGGTCAGCACCATCCACGCCACCGAGGCCGGCCGGCACCAGGGCTGGCTGCCGGAGGAGATGAACCGCACCATCCACGGCGTCGAGCACTGGCTGGCCGGCGAGTCCGGCCGGGTGATCGTCTGCTCCGGCTACATGCGCGACGAGGTGACCGGGCTGTTCGGCGTGCCGGCCGGCCGGGTCGACGTGGTGCCCAACGGCGTGGAGCCGCACCGCTGGCGGGCGTCGGCGGCCGCGGTGGCGCAGGCCCGCGCCCGGTTCGCCGGGGACGGCCCGCTGGTCACCTTCGCCGGCCGGCTGGTCTACGAGAAGGGCGTGCAGCACCTGATCGCCGGGCTCCCCCGGCTGCGCGAGCGGCACCCCGGGCTGCGCGCGGTCATCGTCGGCGACGGCCCGTACCGGGGCGAACTGGAGGCGGAGGTGCACCGCCTCGGCCTGGCCGGCACGGTCAGCCTCCCGGGCTTCCTCGGCGGCACCGACCTGCCCGCGGTGATGGCCGCGTCGGACTGCTTCGCGGTGCCGAGCATCTACGAGCCGTTCGGCATGGTGGCCCTGGAGGGCGCCGCCGCCGGCGCGCCCCTGGCGGTCGCCGCGACCGGCGGGCTGGCCGAGATCGTCGAGCCGGGCGTCACCGGGATGACCTTCCGGCCGCACGACCCGGACGGGCTGACCGACGCCGTGCACGCCCTGCTGTCGGACCGGGAGCGGGCCCGCGAGCTGGCCCGCCGCGCCCACGCCATGGTCCACGAGCGGTACGGCTGGACGGCGATCGCGCACCGCACGGCCGCCGCCTACGCCGCGGCGATCGCCACGGCGCCGGCCTTCACCGCCGAGCGGGCCGCCGAGCGGATGACCCGGGGCCGCGCCCTGCCGGCCATCGCGGAGGGCAACCTGCTGGCCGCCGCCGGCATGCGCTGACCGGCGCGCCCCGCCCCTCCCCCCACAGCGCGACAGGCCGCCGAACCCTCGCGGGGTCGGCGGCCTGTGTGCGATGCGCGGCGGAGGTCAGCGCTCCGAGAACGGGGCGTACGCCCGCTCCGGGGAGCCGGTGTAGATCTGCCGCGGGCGGCCGATCTTGGTCTCCGGGTCGTTGATCATCTCGCGCCACTGGGCGATCCAGCCGGGGAGCCGGCCCAGCGCGAAGAGCACCGTGAACATCTTGGTCGGGAAGCCCATGGCCTTGTAGATCAGGCCGGTGTAGAAGTCCACGTTCGGGTAGAGCTTGCGGGACACGAAGAAGTCGTCGGCCAGCGCGATCTCCTCGAGCTGCATCGCGATGTCCAGCAGCGGGTCCGGCTTGGCCATCCGGCCGAGCACGTCCTGGGCCGCGTTCTTCACGATCGCCGCGCGCGGGTCGTAGTTCTTGTAGACCCGGTGGCCGAAGCCCATCAGCTTCACGCCGTCCTGCTTGTCCTTCACCTTGCGGACGAAGGAGTGGACGTCGCCGCCGTCGGCCTGGATCTTCTCCAGCATCTCCAGCACGGCCTGGTTGGCGCCGCCGTGCAGCGGGCCGAAGAGCGCGTTCACGCCGGCCGAGACCGAGGCGAAGAGGTTGGCGTTGCTGGAGCCGACCAGCCGCACGGTCGAGGTGGAGCAGTTCTGCTCGTGGTCGGCGTGCAGGATGAACAGCATGTCCAGCACCTTGGCCACCACCGGGTCGACCTCGTACGGCTCCGCCGGCACGCCGAAGGTCATCCGCAGGAAGTTCTCCACGTAGCCCAGCGAGTTGTCCGGGTACAGCAGCGGCTGGCCGATCGACTTCTTGTAGGCGTACGAGGCGATGGTGGGGACCTTCGCCATCAGCCGGACCGTGGACATCTCGACGTGCGAGGAGTCGAACGGGTCCAGGCTGTCCTGGTAGAAGGTCGAGATGGCGCTCACGGCCGAGGAGAGCACCGCCATCGGGTGCGCGTCGCGCGGGAAGCCGTCGAAGAAGCGGCGCATCTCCTCGTGCAGCAGGGAGTGCCGCCGGATCCGCTCGGTGAACTCGGTCAGCTGCTGCTGGCTCGGCAGCTCACCGTAGATCAGCAGGTAGGAGACCTCCAGGAACGAGGACTTCTCCGCGAGCTGCTCGATCGGGTACCCGCGGTAACGCAGGATCCCCGCGTCGCCGTCGATGTAGGTGATCGCGGACGAGCAGGCCGCGGTGTTCACGAAACCGGGGTCGTACGTCGTCATCCCGGTTTCCTTGAGCAGCTTGCCCACCCCGATGCCGGCGGGGCCCTCGACCGCGGATTGCACCGGCATCGAAAGCTGCCCACCGGGGTGATCGAGCTTGACTTCCGTCATGTGGTCCCTCGCTTCGCCGGCAGATCTGCGTTGAATTGCCTTCGCTTTTACCGTAATCACGGTCGCGGGGATACCGCCCGCCGTGGTTCGGCGGTGAGGTCTGCGTCACCCGATTCCCGACCAGCGGGCCGGGAAACCCCGTCCATTTCGGGCACGGCGGGGCCGCCCCCGCCCGCGTGGGCATGGGAACGCTACCGGCCGGCCGCCCGTCACAGGCGGGCAGGGTGCGCGCCACGGTGGGCAGGGCGCGCCCGTCGCGGGCGGGCCGTGGCGCCTCAGGACAGGTCGAGGCGGCGCAGCGTCCCGTCGGCGGCGACGCGGTAGACGTCCAGCCGGTTCGCCCCGGCGTGGAAGAGCCGGTCGTCGGCGACCAGGGCGGCGAAGCGGCGACCGCCGGCGTCCCGGGGGACCACCGGGACGACGGCGCCGACCCGGCCGTTGACGGCGACCGCCAGCAGGGTGCCGGAGGGCACCTCGTCCGGCACGTCGCCCCAGACCGCCGCCGGCAGCCGGCCGGTGTCCGGGTCGACGGCCCGGAACCCGGACAGGCCGGCGACGCGGGCGGTGCCGCCGTTCGGACGGTCGCCGACGACGGTGCCCACGAGCGGGTGGGGCGCGGGCGGCGCGGGCGGGGTCGGCACGCCGCCGGGGATGGGCGTCGGTTCCCCGGGGCGGTCGTAGAAGACCTTGCCCGTCTCGGCGCGCGGGGCCTCGCGGGCGGACCGGCCGTCGACCCGCCACGGCAGCCCGATGGCGGCCTCGTCGGCGATGGTGGGCAGCAGGTCGACGTGCTGCCAGTTCCGGTCGTCGACCCGCCCGGCGCGCTGCCCGGGGGTCTTGACGAACATCGGCACCCAGGCGACCTCGTCCGGGGCGGCCCGGAGGGCGTCCATCCCGCGCCCCTGGGCGCCCTTGGTGAAGCTGACCCCGTGGTCGGCGGTCACCACCAGCAGGGCCTCGTCGTAGAGGCCGCGCGCCCGCAGGGTGCGCAGGGTCTCCCCGATCAGCCGGTCGGTGTAGCCGAGCTGCGCGAGGTGGCGCCGGTGGGCCAGCTCCACCCAGCCGTCGCCGTCGTTCGGCAGGTCCTCCGGGGCGTCGTAGCGCACCCCGGACGGCAGGTACGCCCACGGGGAGTGCGGCATCAGCAGGTGCAGGAAGTGCAGCGTGGGCCGGGATGCCGGGCGCAGTCCGGCCAGGAAACTGGTGAACCGGGCCGGCTGGTTGGCGTTCAGGCTGTCCCAGCGGAACTTCGGGTCCGCCGGCACCGGCTCGGCGTCGTCGATGCCCGCCTCGGCTCGGGTGCGCTCCCGGTAGGAGTCCTCCGGGTCGACCCGGCTGTCCACGGGGCCGGCGAGGCGGCGCAGCAGCCCGCCGGTCTCCCGGACGAGCACGCCCATCCCCTGTTCCGGGGTGACCGGCGACTCGCACCGGCTGGGCGGGCAGAGCCGGGTGATGCTCTCCTCGGCGCGGATGTCGTACAGGCCGCCGAAGGCGGTGAAGAGGTTGTCCGGGTACTGCGAGTAGTGCGGCGCCGCGGCGCGCTGCGGGTACCGGCCGGTGAGCATCGCCGGCAGCGCGTACGGCGTCCAGCCGGCGACGCCGGTGGCGTTGCGGTACCAGGTGGAGCCGGCGGCCAACTCGGCGAAGTGCGGGTACCGGGCGGCGTCGACCCGCCCGTCCGGTCCGAGCAGGGAGACCAGCGGCAGCTCGTCGAGGACCAGCACCACGACCGGCGGGTGGTTGCCGGGCCCGGCCGCCCCGGCAGCGCCGCCCTCGCCGCGGGGCAGCACCACCGTGGAGGTGGGCGAGGCGAACAGGAACAGCCCCACGAACAGCAGCGGGCCGGCGGCGGCCAGCCGCAGCACCCGCCCGGGCGCGCGCCACCGCCGGTGCGCGACCGCCCCGGCGGCGCCGGCCACCGCCGCCACCAGCAGCAGCGGTACGCCCCGCAGCGGCGTACCGTGCCGGCCGACCTGCACGGCCAGGGCGGCGAGCAGCAGCCCGACCAGCAGGGTGTGCGTCACCGAGCGGGCGGCCCGCCCGGCCAGCCGGGACAGCGCGCCGAGCAGCGCCACGGCCGCCGTGGGCACCAGCACGACCAGCGCGACCAGCAGCAGGATCTCGCGCCGGTCCGCCCGGTGGAACAGGAAGAAGTCCGGGCTGCGGCCGAGGACGTCCAGCAGCGGCTGGGTCACCACCAGGCCGACGAGGGCGGCGACCTCCGCCAGCCGGCCGAGTTCCGCCCGCCGGCCCGGCGACCGGCCGGCCCGCCCGGACGCCGGCGACGGGTCGGCCGGGGCGGTGTGGTCCGCCGGGCCCGCCGGCTCAGCCACCCACGACCGCCGCGTAGAGGGTCCGGGTGCCCGAGGGCAGGTCGAGACGGCGCGCGATCCGGCACCGGGCTCCCAGCAGCCGTTCGAACTCGGCGCGCCGGTAGTCCGGGAAGAGTCCCTCGGGCTTGTTGGCCAGCAGCCGGCGGGCCATCGGGTCCTCCGGGTGGACGAACTCCACCACGAACCGGCCACCGGGGGCGGCGAGGCCGACGAGCCAGTCCAGCACCTCGGTCAGCGGCACGTTGCGCCCGATCGCCAGGTGGTGCACCACGGCCAGGGCGAGCACCACGTCCGCCCGGGCGCGGTCCGCGAACGAGGCCCGCTCGACGCCCCGCCAGCCGCCGCCGGGGGACGGGTCGGCGAGGTCCATCACCAGCGGCAGGATCCGCCGTTCGCCCTCGTCGCGCAGCGCCCGGTAGAGCCCGTCCACGACGGCCGGGTCCTGCTCCACCGCGACGACGTAGTCGGCCTGCCGGGCGGCGAGCCGGGCGTACCGGCCGTCGTTGGCGCCGAGGTCGAGCGCCAGGCGGGGACGCGGCGGGTCGGCCAGCGCCTCGGCGACGAAGCGTTCCTTCGCGGCCCGGTCGTCGGCCGTGTAAGCGCAGGTGCGCTGGTAGTCGACCCAGTGGCTGGCGGCCGGGCGGTGCTCCAGCCGGCGGACGAGCTTCTCGATCCCGCGTACGGTGGCCAGCGCCAGCTCCCGGGAGTAGCCGGCCGCCCGTAGCTGCGACCGGACGTCGGCGGTGCTGGCCCGGGCGTTGCGGCGCTGCATCGCGTCGTGCAGGTGCACGTGGGTGGGCACGCCGGGCAGCAGCCGGCGCGCCCCGCCGAACAGCCGGCGCATCTGGTCGGGCTCGATCCCGTCGACCCGGGCGCGCAGCCACGGCTGGAAGTCCAGCCCGAGGTGGGCGCCGAGCAGGAGCGGGTAGAGCAGGGTCTGGCAGAACTGCCGGTAGCCGGCCCAGGGCTCGCCGTCGCGCGCCGGGGTGAACGAGCCGACGTCGATGAAGACCGGCTCCGCCCCCCGCCACTGGAGGTTGTACGCCGAGCCGTCCTTGGTGGTGAACCCGGCCGGCAGCGCCGCCCGCAGGATCTCCAGGTGCAGCAGCGCCGCGTCCCGCAGCATGGCGAAGGACCACTCGTACGGGTGCGAGACGAACGGGATGCGCTCGTGGCGGAGCACGGCCGCCCACCGGGCGGCCGTGGGCACCCGCGCCGACTCGACCGGCTCGGTGCCGCAGACCTTGCCGGTGGCGAGCAGCGGCGGGAAGAATTCGGCGGCGGCCAGTGCGCGCCACTCCCGGGCGGCCCGCTCGTCCAGCCCGCGCAGCACGTCGTCGCCGAGATGGAAGACCCGGTTGGCCGGGTCGCGGAACGACCCGGGGTCGGCGCGTACGCCGGTGTGGGGGGTCACCATCGCCGGGTCAGCGGTGGTCGGTGGGCTGGCGGCGGAAGCGGTCGACCAGCCGCCGCCAGTAGAGCTTGGCCGCCACCGCGGCGCCGGCCACCCCGCCGACCACCGCCTGCACGATCAGGCTGCCGGACCCCGCGTCCAGGTAGGCCAGGTGTTCCACCGACCGCTCCTTCCCTCGCCGTCTCGACCGCCGGCGCGCCCGGTCGCACCCTATGAGGGATATGGCCGGAAAGCCGGACTTGTCCCACACCGTACGCCGATCGTCCCCGCCGTGAAGGCCACACCGGGCACTCCACCCGGCGTCCGTTTCGTTCAAGACGCCCGCCCTGGACCGCCCCTACCGTGGCAGCCATGGCACCGACACTGGACCTCATCGGCATGGTCGCCAGCGACCTGCCACGCTCGCTCGCCTTCTACCGCCGGCTCGGCCTCGACATCCCGGCCGAGGCCGACACCGAGCCGCACGTGGAGGTCACCCTGCCGGGGGGCCTCCGGCTGGCCTGGGACACCGCCGACACCGTCCGCTCGTTCGACCCGCACTGGAAGCCCGGGGGCGGCGGCGGTGCCGGGCTCGCGTTCCGGTGCGCCGACCCGGCCGAGGTGGACCGGCTATACGCCGAACTGGTGGCCGAGGGCCACCCGGGCCACCTGCCCCCGTGGGACGCCTTCTGGGGCCAGCGGTACGCGGTGGTGCTCGACCCGGACGGCAACCGCGTGGACCTGTTCGCCCCGCTCACCCAGGGGTGAGCGCGGTCCGCCCGCGCAGGCCGGACCGGCCCGCCTTCGCAGGCCCGGACCGCAGGGCTGGACCGGGTTCGCTCAGCGCGACAGCAGGACGGTCGGCGGCACCCCGGCCAGGTCCCGCACGTCGCGGGTGAGGTGGGCCTGGTCGGCGTACCCGCAGCGGGCCGCCACCTCGGCCAGCGGGGTGCCGGCGCGGGCCAGCGCCAGGGCGCGCCCCATCCGCAGGATCCGGGCCAGGGTCTTCGGGCCGTACCCGAACAGGTGCCGGCTGCGGCGGTGCAAGGCGCGCGGGTCGAGGCCGACCTCGGCGGCGGCCGCCGCCACGGTCGTGCCGGCGGCCAGCGCGGCGGCGACCCGGACGCCGAGCGGGTCCGGCCCCCCGGCCGCCCGCAGCCGCGCCGCGGCGATCTCCGTCAGCACGGCGGCCGGAGCGGTCTCGGCCCGCTCGGCCAGCCGGTCGACGTCGCGGTCGCCCGACAGGTCGGCCAGGGGGACCCGTCGGTCGCGCAGCTCGACGGCGGGCACGCCGAGCAACGCCGGGCCGACACCGGGCGGCAGCCGCAGCCCCACCCAGCGCTGCGCCGGCCCGCCGCCGCTCAGGTGCGCGGTGCGGTCCGGCCCGGCCACGAGCAGGCCGCCGCGGCTCGTCCAGAGCAGGTCGACGCAGCCGTCGGGAAGCACCCGGGTCGGCGCGGCACCCGCCCGCGTCGTGCTGGTCCAGAGCACCGCGCCGGCAAACCCGGCGGGACGTTCCCGGTACATGCCGCCCAGCCTGCCACGACCCGACTAGCCTTCCGAGTGTGCGATGGTCGGTGCTGGACGCTCCGCTCGACTCCTCCGGCCGCGGCCGGGGCGAGCGGCGGGCACCTGCGGCGCTGCGGTCGGCGGGGCTGCTGGGCCGGCTGGGCGCGGCGGACGCCGGCGCGGTCGACGCCCGGGTCACCGATCCCGTCCGCGACCCGGAGACCGGCGTGATCGGCGTCGAACACCTGCGGCGGGCCACCCGGGCGATCGCCGCCCGCGTGACGGAGCTGCTCGACGCGGGGCACAGCCCTCTCGTGCTCGGGGGCGACTGCGCGATCCTGCCGGGCACGCTGCTGGGGCTGCCGGCCGGCTTCGACCTGTGGTTCCTCGACGCCCACCTCGACTTCGAGGACGGGCGCACCTCGCCCACCGGCGAGGCGGCGGACATGGACCTGTCGATCGTCACCGACCACGGCCCGGCCGGCGTCCTCGACCGGGAGGGGCCGCTGGTCGACCCCGACCAGGTGCACGTGCTCGGCCACCGCCCGCCGGACCCGGACGTGGCGGAGGGCATGGAAGCCGTCCGGGTGGACCCGGCCGTGCACCTGGTGCCGGCCGACCGGCTGCGCGGGCCCGACGCGGCGGCGGTGGGCCGGGGCCTGGCCATCGGCACCACGCCGGCCTGGCTGCACCTCGACCTCGACGTGCTCGACCCGGTCGTGCTGCCGGCGGTCAGCTACCCCGAGCCGGGCGGCCTGGACTGGGCCGACCTCGCGGCGCTGGTCCGGCCGCTGGTGCGCTCGGGCCGGCTGATCGGGATGAGCGTCACGGACTTCAACGCCGACGAGGACCCCGACGGGCGGCACGCGGAGCGGATCGCGGCCGTCCTCGCCGACCTGCTGGCCGACTGACCGGGGACCGGCGCTACGTCCCGGTCGCGATGTACGGCAGACGGACGGTGAACACCGTCCGGCCCGGCCGGCTGTCCATCCCGACCGTGCCGCCGTGGGCCTCCACGACGGCGGCCACGATGGCCAGGCCCAGGCCGGTGCTGCCGTGCGCCCGGGAGCGGGAGCTGTCGCCCCGCGCGAAGCGTTCGAACACCTCGTCCCGCAGCTCCACCGGCACGCCCGGACCGTCGTCGGCGACGCTGAGCACGGCAGTGTCCCCGGCCACCCGCAGGGTGGTGGTGACGGTGGTCCCCGGCGGGGTGTGCACCCGGGCGTTGGCCAGCAGGTTCGCCAGCACCTGGTGCAGCCGGGCCGGGTCGCCGGTGACCCGGATGAGGGCGTCGGGCAGGTCGAGCTGCCAGCGGTGCTCCGGTCCGGCGACGCGGGCGTCGCTGACCGCGTCCACCACCAGCGCGGGGAGGTCCACCGGCCCGACCGCGAGCGGGCGGCCCGAATCCAGCCGGGCCAGCAGCAGCAGGTCGTCGACGAGGCTGGTCATCCGGGCGCTCTCCGACTCGACCCGGCGCAGCGCGTGGGCCACGTCGGGCGGCACTCCCTCCCGGCCACGCCGGGCGAGTTCGGCGTACCCGCGGATGGCGGCCAGCGGGGTGCGCAGCTCGTGGCTGGCGTCGGCGACGAACTGGCGTACCCGGGTCTCGCTGGCCTGGCGGGCGGCGAGGGCGGCGGCGACGTGCCCGAGCATCCGGTTCAGCGCCGCGCCCACCCGGCCGACCTCCGTACGCGGGTCGGTGTCGGCGGCCGGGACGCGCACCGACAGCGCCACCTCGCCCCGGTCCAGGGGCAGCTCGCTGACCCGGCCGGCGGTGGCGGCCACCCGGCGCAGCGGGCGCAGGGTGGCCCGCACGATCAGGGCGCCGGCGCCGCCGGCGAGCAGCAGCCCGACGGCGGCCACGCCGGCCTGCGCGGCGACCAGCCACCAGACGGTCTCCGACACGCCCGACAGGGGCAGCCCGAGCACGCGCACCGTGCCGTCCGGGAACTGGCGCGCCACCACCCGGTAGTCGCCGCGCTGCCCCAGGTCGCGGGTGCGGGGCCGGCCGTCCGTGGGCAGGTCGGCGAGGCCCGCCACCTCGTCGACGCCGACGGCCCGGTCCTGCCGGTCCGACAGCGTCCACGCCCGGGTGACCCGGCCGTCGACCACCTCGGCGGTGACGGTGCCGGGCGGGAAGCCGCGCGGGATCCGCACGTCGGGCCGGACGTCGGCGCCGGGCGGCGGCTCGAACGGGGACGGCGTGCCACGGCCGGGAGCGCCGCGCATCGGCGCCAACTGCTCGTCCAGCCGGTCGATCAGGAACTGCCGCAGCGCGACCGTGGTGATCCCGCCGATGGCGACGCTGACCAGGGCCAGCAGGGCGACCAGGATGACCACCAGCCGGGTGCGCAGCGACAGGCCGGCCAGCCGGCCGCGGAGCCGGGCGGCCGGCCGCTCAGTCCGCCGGGCGGAGGACATAACCCGCGCCACGCAGCGTGTGGATCATCGGCTGCCGGCCGGCGTCGATCTTCTTCCGCAGGTACGAGATGTAGAGCTCGACCACGTTGGCCTGGCCGCCGAAGTCGTAGTTCCAGACCCGGTCGAGGATCTGCGCCTTGCTCAGCACCCGACGCGGGTTGCGCATGAGGTAGCGCAGCAGTTCGAACTCGGTGGCGGTGAGCGTGATCGACTCGCCGTCGCGGCAGACCTCGTGGCTGTCCTCGTCCAGGCTGAGGTCGCCGACCGTGAGCACCGCGTCCGTACGGGCGGCGACGGCGAAGCCCGACCGGCGCAGCAGCGCCCGCAGCCGGGCGATCACCTCCTCCAGGCTGAACGGCTTGGTCACGTAGTCGTCGCCGCCGACGGTCAGGCCGGCGATCCGCTCCGCCACCGCGTCCCGGGCGGTCAGGAACAGCACCGGCACCGTCGGGGCATGCTCGCGCAGCCGGCGCAGCACCTGGAAACCGTCCAGGTCCGGCAGCATCACGTCGAGCACCACGGCGTCCGGCCGGAACTGCCGCGCCGCGCTCAGCGCCGACATCCCGTCCCCCGCCGTACGCACCTGCCAGCCCTCGTAGCGCAGCGCCATCGACAGCAGGTCGGCCAGGGTCGGCTCGTCGTCGACCACCAGCACCCGGACGGGCTCGCCGTCCGGGCGACGCAGCTCCACGCGGCCCGCTCCGGCCTGCCCCTCGGTCGTCATGGTCCCCATCGTGGACCGGCCGGCTGTGCCCGCCTTGTGCACCACCTGTGTGCCCGCTGTGCGCGGCCGTGCCGACCCGCTGCCGCCTGCTGCGCGGTGCGACCACCGAGCCCGGGCTGGCCCGGTTGCCGCCGGTCAGCCGCACCACGGGTGGGGCGGGGTCATTCCGTCATGCCCACGGGATAGGTGTGCACGAAGCGCATCGTCCACGTGCCGCCGCCGGCGTGCTCGCGCTCGTAGAGGTGGTCCGGCCCGCCGCCGGCCGCCCCCGCCCCGTCGGGATGGCGCAGGACCCAGCGCGCCGGCGGGGACCCGTCGGGCCCGGCGGGAAGCGCCCGGACCAGGTCGTGGGCCGGCCCGCCGACGAAGCGTACGGTCACCTCGCCCATCCGCGCACCTCCGGTCCGGGTCGACAGCGGCCTCGGCTCGCAAGCTACCGCAGCGCGGGCTGCCCCCGCCCGGAACCGACTGCGGTTTGCCCTGATCGGAGGCCGGGTAACGGCAGCGAAGGCGACACGGCGGACGCCCGGGGACGGGCGGTGGCGGCAGACGAGGAGCGGTCGATGAGGACGCTGGACGGGCGGTACCGGCTCGAACAGCGCATCGGCATCGGCGGCATGTCCGAGGTCTGGCGGGCCCACGACGCGGTGCTCGACCGGCCGGTGGCGGTGAAGGTGATGTCCCCCGGCCAGGAGGAACCGGACACCTCGGTGGAGCGGATCCGCGCCGAGGCGCGCTCCGCGGCCCGGCTGGTGCACCCGAACGTGGCCAGTGTGCACGACTTCGGCACCTGCGCGACGCTGCCCGGCGGCCAGGTGCCCTACATCGTCATGGAGCTGGCCGAGGGCGAGACGCTCGCGGCGCACCTGCGGGCCGGGCCGCTGGACTGGCGCATCGCCGTCCGGGTCTGCGCCGAGGTCAGCGCCGCCCTGGCCGCGGCCCACGCGCACGGCATCGTGCACCGCGACGTCAAGCCGGCCAACGTCATCCTGACCCCGTCCGGCGTCAAGGTGCTCGACTTCGGCATCGCCACCCCCTCGGGCACCCCGGACCGGTCGCCGGAGGGGATCGTGGTGGGCACGCCGGCGTACCTCGCGCCCGAGCAGCTGGAGCGGGCACCCGCCACCCCGGCCGCCGACATGTACGCCCTCGGCGTGCTGCTCTACTACTGCCTCGCCGGGCGGCTGCCGTACCAGGCGGGCACGACGACGCAGCTGTTCGGCGTGCGGCGGCGGCAACCCCCGCAGCCGCTGCCCGAGATCGACGGGCTGCCCCCGGAGGTGGCCGACCTGTGCGCACGCTGCCTGGCCGACGACCCGGCCGACCGGCCGACCAGCCTGGTGGCCGCGCTGCTGCTGGCCGAGGCGGTGGACGCCCGGGTGTACGTGCCGATGCGGCAGCCGATGGCGCCCCGGCAGCGCGGCGGCCAGGTGTCCCCGTGGACGGAACGCGCGGCGGCCGAGGTGACCGAGGCGGCGGCCGTCCCCGACCGGTCCACCCGCGCCGGCTGAGCCGTGCGGGCGCGGCCGCCTTCCGCTCCGGCCGAGCCGTCCGGGCGCGGCCACCTCCGCACCGGGCCGAGCCGTCCGCCGGCGCCGGCCGCCGCCGTCACGCCCGCAGTCCCGGCCACCACCTGCGGTTTCACGGCTCGGGGGCCGGGTAGCCGGGCGGGTGAGTGAACGGGAGGAACGCGATGCCGGAATCGAGCTCCTGGCTGAACGAGACGGCCACCGCGACCGCCGAGGGCGGCCACGTACGCACCGACGACGGGGGGCTCTCCACGGCCCTCGCGTCCCCGCTGGCGCCGCACTGCTCGGGCCTGACCCCGGAGCAGCTGCTCGCCGCCGCCTTCGCGTCCTGCCTGCACCACGCGGCGGTGGAGGCAGCCGGTGAGATCACCGACGAGGCGCACACCGTGCAGGTGCGGGCGGAGGCGAAGCTCGGGCGCGACGACGACGGCCGGTATCGGGCCGACGTGCACGCCTCCATCTCGTCGGCCGGGCTCACCCGCCAGCAACTGGCCGAGCTCGTCGAGCACGCCGACCGGCTGTGGCCGTTCTCCAGCGGTGACGCCAGCCGGCACCGACTCACCGTCACGCCCGCGGAGAACGGCCGGCACTGACCTCACCGTCACCCGGGCGAACCAGACCCGCGAGGCCACCGGCGCGTCGTGGGCCCCGGCGGCACGCGCCGGGCGCGCGGCGACCGAGGCCACCTCTGGCCCGTCCCGGCCGACGTGCGGGTCGCCCTCGCAGCCGACCGACGGCGGCCCGAACGGCTGACTGCCGCATCGGTCCTTCCGTGGAGGGCGAGCCGACGCCACGACCCGCGCCCCAAGATCGACTATTCGCCCCTTTCCTACTTCTTTATCGGGCATAAGCGAAAGACCCGACAGGCGAGTAACACGCGCTTGGTGACTGGCCGGGCGTAATGGGGAGGTGGATAGCCGCAAATTGTGGCGCATGCCACCAACCAGGCCGATGGCAACTCGCGCTCGCCTTTCTAGCCTCGGCGGGTGAGTCCCGACGACCCCCTCGACCAGAAGCTGACCCAGGATCGACCGGCCACCGCTGCGGCCGATCCCGCCTCAACCGAACGGACGATCGGCCGTCATCGCGCCCCGGAGCGGCAGCGCCGCGGCGGCCGGGCCCTGCTCTCCTCGACCCCCGTCCGGGTGGCCCTCGCCACCGGCGTGACCTGCTGCCTCGGCGCCGCCGCGTTCGCCGGCACCCGCGGCGACACCGACACCCCTCGGGAGCCCGTGGCCGAGGCGGTGGCCGAGCGGGCCGCCACCGACGAGCGTGCCTCCCGCTCCCTGGACCGGGCCGCCTCGCCCGCCCCGGTGGTCAGCGCCAGCGCGACGCCCAGGCCGACCCCCTCGGCCACCCGCAAGGCCCCGGCCAAACCGGCCAAACCGGCCCGCCCCCGCCCCGTCGCCGGGCTCACCCAGGCCCAGATGGACAACGCCAAGATCATCGTCGACGTGGGCGAGGACCTGAAGATGCCCCGGCGGGCCCTGGTGGTCGCCGTGGCGACCGCCATGCAGGAGAGCAACCTCTACAACCTGGCCAGCGACGTGCTCCCGGAGTCCCAGCAGTACCCGCACCAGGGCAGCGGCTCGGACCACGACTCGGTCGGCCTGTTCCAGCAGCGCCCGAGCAGCGGCTGGGGCACGGTGCGGGAGCTGATGCGCCCCGCGTACGCCGCCCGGGCGTTCTACGAGGCGCTGCGCGAGATCCCGGGCTGGCAGGAGATGAGCGTGGCCGGGGCGGCCCAGGCCGTGCAGGTGTCCGCCTTCCCCGACGCGTACGCCCAGCACGAGGATCGGGCCACGACGATCGTCGCCGCGCTGACCTGAGGCGGCGCGCGGGGTCAGCGGATCCCGGCGCGACCGCCCGGCGGCTCGCTGGACGCGTCGGCGCCACCACGCGCGGCGATCCGCGTCGCCGGCACGCCGCCGCCGGTCAGCCCGGCCGCAGCGGTCGGGGTGTCGGCCGGCACCGGCTCGCCCGCGAGCCCGCCGAGGATCTGGTCCGCCCGGGCCTCGCGCCGCCGCCGGGCGTACAGCGCCGCCTCGAAGTCCCGGCGGGCCTGCACCGCCTCGGCGTAGACCCGCTCGCGGACCTGCCGGGCCTCCTCGCGGGCCGCGTCGAGCTCGAAGCGCGCCTGGGCCAGGATGTCGGCCGCCTCCCGCTCGGCGCCCCCGACCCCGTACCGGCCCACCCCCCGGTCGCCGAGGTCCAGCCGCTGGAGCAGGCCGCACAGCGCCGACGCCTCGTCACGGATCTCGTCCCACTCCCGACCGGCCCCCGCGGCGCCCTCGGCCCGGGCCGCGAGCCGGGTCAACCGGATGCCGAGCTGGTCGAGGCAGGAATCGACCTGCCGCTGGTCGTAACCGGTCTCAACGACGGAGAACCTCATACTGTCGCCCCCCAGGCAGCTGGTATTTCTTCCCCACCTGGATCCTCGGCGCTGGCGGCGACCGCCGAGGGGGTTCGGGAAAAATGTTCAGCATGCGAGCGCCGACGCGGGTCGAGCGCCTCGCGGGGTGTCGGTGGGCGGCCCGGCGTGGACAATGCGGCCGGCGGGTGGTGCGGCGTCAGGTGCGCTTCGGCAGCACGACCACCCGGCCGAAGAACTCGTCGATGCGGCGCACCACGTCGTTGAAGTCGTCCAGGTCGATCGGCTTGGTCACGTAGGCGTTGGCCTGGAGCGTGTAGCTGCCCACGATGTCCGTGTCGGCGTTGGAGGTGGTCAGCACCACGATCGGGATCGTGCGCAGGTCCTCGTCACCCTTGACCGCGCCGAGCACCTGCCGCCCGTCCATCCGCGGCATGTTCAGGTCGAGCAGGATGACGTCGGGGCGCCGGGCCTCGGTGTGCCGCCCCTCCTGACGCAGGAACTCCATCGCCTCCTGGCCGTCGCCGACGACGTCGATAACCTTGTCGACGTCGGAGTCCGCGAGGGCCTCCTCGATCATCAGTACGTCGCCCGGGTCGTCGTCCACCACCAGGATGCGAACGGGACCGGGCCTGTCTGCGCGCATCGCTACCTGCTTCGTGTCAGTGGTACGGAAGACCGTACGGTCCTCGATGCCGGCGGGGAAATGTAGCTGATCAACCGGCGGCCTGTGCGGTCGGGTCGGCCGTGTCAGGTTCATATCTCAGCACATCGGCCAGCCCGGTCACCTGGAGCACCCGGTCGACTCGGCCGCTGGCGCCGGTCACTCGCAACCAGCCGCCGTCGGCGGCGACCCGATTGTCGCCCCGGACGAAGGCGGCGATCCCGGTCGAGTCGCAGAAGACCAGCTCGGTCAGGTCGACCAGCAGGTGCCGCTCACCGCCGTCGACCAGCCGGTCGATCGCGGCGTTCAGCTCGGGTGCGGTGCCCAGGTCGAGTTCGCCGGCCAGGCGCAGGCAGGCCCCGCCGCCCTGGCGATCGGCGTACGTGACGGTGAACGTCACCGTGGTCCCCCTCGCTCCACCGCAGACGGATGCTTGCAGTGCAGCAAGTATAAGCAGGGGGTCGGCCGGGGCCGCAGCGCGCTCAGCGCGACCCTGCGCCGCCCCGCGCGGCCACGGACGAGCGGGCCGCGTCGAGGAACCGCGCGGCGCGGGGGAAGTCGTGCAGGACCCGCCCGTAGTGTTCCAGAGCCGACCCCAGCGCGGGGGCCGGCACGCCGCGACTGGTGAGGATGTCCACCAGCCAGTCGACGAACTCGGCGAACAGCGAGCCGTCGTCGACGTAGAGCGCGGCGGCCAGGAAGTCCACGATGTACCCGAGGTCGCTGACCGTCGAGTCCACCTGTGCGGGCGTGTAGTCGCGCGTGGCCGGGGCACGTTCCCGCAGGTCGGCCAGCGCCCCGTCGATCAGTTCGCCGCGCCGCCGCACCAGGCTGGCGTACTCGTCGTCAGCCTGGTGGGCCAGCTCCGCCGGCGGGGTGCGGCGCAGGGCCCGCTCGTCGGCGACCAGGTCGGCGGCGGCCGGGGCGTCGGGCGCCCAGGCCACGCCGAGCCGGCGGGCCCAGCGCCCGTCCGCGCCGAAGCCGCGACCCCCGACCACCACCGGCACGTCCGAGCGCCGGCACGCCTCGATCATGCGGTGCGCGTGCGGCAGCCGCATCGGCAGCGCGCAGGCCAGCGCGACCGCGTCCGCGTCGTGCCGGTGCAAATACGACACCAGGTGCGCGGCGGGAACGCTCGCGCCGAGGAAGGTGACGTGCCAGCCCCGCAGCCGCAACACCTCCGCGACCAGCCGGGGCGGCAGGGCGTGCCACTCGCCGTCCATGCACGCCACCACGATCCGGCCCCGGGTCGGGCGCGGGTTGGCGTACCCGGCGACCGCCGCCACCACCCGCTCGCTGACGTGCGTCGCGGCGTGCTCCTGGGCGACGCTCCACTCGTTGCGCGCCCACCGCTCCCCCACCTCGGCCTGTGCCGGGGCGACCAGGTCGAGCAGGACGCGCTCGGCCGGAACGCCGGCCTCGAGCAGCCCGGTGGCCACCCCGATCGCGGCGTACTCGTCCGCCTCCTCGAGGCAGTGCAGGTATCCGGGCCAGGCGCCCGCCGGGTTGGCCTGGGCGGCCAGGGTGGTCACGGTCGGGTCTCCCCGGTGTCGGCGCTGCCGGTCGGGACGGGCACCGCGTGCAGGTGCCGGGGCGTACGCTCGCCCGGGCCCGCCGCACGCAGCGCGAGCACGGCGATGTCGTCGTGGTCGCCGTGGGCCAGCCAGTCGCAGGTCACCTGCTCGACGCGCTCCGCCAGCGCGGGCGCGGGCATCCGGTGGCAGCCGGTGAGCGCGTGGACCAGCCGCTCGGTGCCGAACTGCTCGTCGCCGCGGCGGCCACCGCGCGCCTCGGTCACCCCCAGCACCATCGTGGCGAAACGCCCCTGGCCCTGCGCCCGGGTGGTCTCCAGCAACGCGTCGTTGAGCAGCTTCAGCAGCCGCCCGGGCTGCGACTCCACCCGGTGCAGCGCCTGCAGGCACTGGCGCAGCTGGCCGGTGAAGACGGCCGCCTCGACACCCTTGCCGGCGACGTCGCGGAGGAAGAAGACCGAACCGCCGTCGGCCAGCCGGTGCGAGCCGTAGAAGTCACCGCCGATGCGCAGGCCGGCCTGGGCCGGCCGGTAGGCGGTACCCCACTGCACCCCGGCGGCCTCGGCCGGCTCCACCGGCACCAGGCTCGCCTGGAGGGTGTCGGCCACCTCGGCCTGGTCGCGGTAGAGCAACGCCGTGGTCAGGGCGGCGCCGGCCCGCGCCGCGAAGGCCCGGACCAGCTCGGTGTCGGCCTCGTCGTACCACCGGGTGGCGCGCCGCGCGACCAGCAGCACGCCGGCCGGGGCGTCCCGGCCGGGCAGCGGCACCACCCGGGCGCAGGCCTCGGTCAGGCCGGGCAGCCAGCCGGCCGACACCGCCTGCTCGACCAGCCAGTCGAGGGTGTGCGGTTCCCCGCCGTCCAACCCCGCGGCGATCGCCGCGGGCGGTTCGACGGCGGGCAGGACGCCGCTGTCCACGGCGGGGGCGTCGTCGTCGGCGCGGGTGGCCCGCCACCAGCGCGCCCGCCCGGACCGGGGCGCCCGCACCAGCACCGCCACCTCCGCCAGGGTCGGCACGGCGAGCCGGACGACCGCCGCGGCGGCCCGGTCCGGGTGCAGCGGGTTGCCGAGCTTCTCGCCGACCACGGCCAGGAACGCCGAGCGGGCCCGCTCGGCGAGCAGCGCGTCGGCGCGCGTGACGCTCTCGGTGACGTCCTCCACGTACCAGCAGCAGCGGGCGGCCGACAGCGAGACCTGCCGGGCGCGCAGACGGCGGCCGTGATGGGTGAAGTCACCGCCGGCGGGCAGCCCCGCGATGCCCGCCGCCGCGAGCAGCTCGCCGGGGGCGACCTCGGGCAGCAGCCGCTCCGCCACCGGGCTGACGTGCCGGACGACGCCGTGGGCGTCGCAGACGACGAGACCCTCACGGAAGTGCTCAACGACCTCGGACCAGTCCGGGGCCGCGTGCGCCCCGTCGGGTGCGAGCGCGGGGAGCGGGAGTGCCGGGCGGGGATTGTTACGATCCCCTCGACCCTGCCGGACCGGCAGCCTGCGGAAAGGCGTGATCGTGCTGTCCCATGGGAGGCAACCGGCGGCGACCCCGTTGAGCATGACCGTCGACCGGTCCGATCCGGGGGCGCCGCTCATCCGGGTCGGCGGTGACCTCGCCTACACGACCGCCGCACCCCTGCGGGCCGAGATCGACCGGGTGCTCGCGGACGCCCCGCCCGCGGTCGTGCTGGACTTCGGCGACCTGCTCTTCATCGACAGCACCGGCCTCGGGGTGATCGTGCACGCGTGGCGGGAGGGCCAGCAGGGCGGCACCGCCCTCCAGTTGCGCGGGGTGCCCCGCTTCCTGGAGTCGATCCTCGACATGACCGGCGTCACGGGCCTGCTCGCCCGACCGCTCGGCGACCACCTGGCCGCGCACCCCGGCGCCGCCGACAGTCCCGCCGGCCCGGCCTGACGCCGACCCGCCCGGCCCCGGGCTGTGCGCCCCGGGCTGCGGCTGGAAGCATGGGCGACATGGCCGCGCAGCTGTTGACCATCGAGGTGACCCGGCTCGACGCCGGGCGCGCCCGGCTTCGGCTGGCCGGTGAGCTCGACTTGCCCCGGCGCTCGTCGCGGCGGTTGCCGAGCTGCGCCGGGAGGGCTACGGGACCGGGATGAGGTCGCCCCGGGCGCGGCCGGCCCCCTCACCGGGTGAAGGGTCCCTTCGCGTCCGGCGTCGGCTGTCCGCACGGCGCGTGGGGTGGCCCCCCGACCCTGGGACCAGGGGCCGGGGGGCCGGAGTGAGGCTCAGGGCGCGGTGACCGGCTGGAGGCGGGGCCCGGTCGACCGCCGCTGCCGGGCCCCTGGCGGCTCGGCGTCCTCCGGTGGTCCGGAATCGGGAGTCTGGAAGAGATAGCGGACGAACTCCCCACCCGCCTCGTTGTCGTCCGCTCCGGGCCACTGCCCGATGCAGTCCACTCCGACGACCTCACGGCCCGAGCCGTCGGCCTCCTCCAGCAGCGCCCACAGGCTCACCGGGTAGCAGCGGGTGTCCTCGGGCGAGAGACGCCAGCGGGCGTACCAGCCGGGTCGGGCGGGGACGATCTCGGCGATCCTCTTCATCACGACCTGTCCTTCCGCGTCCGATCGGAAGTGCTCCGGTCCACTGCGATCGTCGGGCCCCGCCGGGTGATCGCCCCTCACCCCCGCCGGATGAAGCTCCCGCCCCTGCCCGGGGGCCACCGGCCCGGCCGCCGACGTCCGTTTCGGTGGCGGCGACGGCGGGAAGGCGACCGGCGGAAGCGAGGCACACCAGCGGAAGCGAGGTGTCACCATGCGCAAGCAGATGGAGGGCGACAACCAGCGCCGCCGCTCGCTGGCCCGCCAGGCCCGCGAGCGCGGCATGCAGGCCAGCGAGACGGGGGCCAGCCTGAGCGCCTCCAAGCAGCTCACCCACCTGGACCGGGGCAAGCGCGCCGGGCCGCCGCCGGCCGGCAGGCGACACAAGCCCGACACCACGCGCGGCGGGCCGGCGCCGCCGCCGGCCGGCGTCCCCGAGTCGCCCCGGCCCACTCCGGATCCGGGCCTCGCCGCGCCAGGCGTGACCCCGATGGGGTACCGCGCGCTGGTCGACGACGTCGTCCGCCGCACCGGGGCCGACTTCCGGACCGCCAAGGTGGGGGTCGAGTCGACGGTGCTGGTGCTGGCCTGGGCGCTGGACGAGGCGGAACGCCGGCGGCTGCTCGCGGCGGTGCCGACGAAGTTGCACGACGTGGTCCCCGTGGACGGCATCAGGCGGCGCCAGGACCTGCCGGGCTTCCTGGCCGAGGTGGGCCGGATCAGTGGACGCACCCCGGAGCAGGCCCGCTACCAGGCCGAGGCGACCGTGGCGGCGCTCGCCGACCACGACGGCGACCTGGTCGAATCGCTGCACGTGCCCGACGGCCTGCGCGAGCTGCTGCAACCGCCGCCGGTCGGCGGCGGGGTGGTCGGCGCGACCACCGCCACGCCCCCGCTGAGCGACGCGGACCTGCGGGAGGCGCTCGCCGGGCTGCCGTACTGGTCCGGCGACGGCAACGCGTTGTCGCGCACGATCCAGCTGCCGGCCGACAACCTCGACCGGGTGCTGGACCTGATCGACCAGCTGCGGCAGGAGACCGGGCGCGGGCCGCGAATCGGCCGCCCCGACGCGACCACCGCCGTGGTGACCGTACGGTCCCGGCGGGCCGGCGCGGTGACCGTGGTGACCGCGATGGACGTGGACCTCGCCCACGCCGTGGACGACGCGATCGACGAGGCGGGCGCCGGGATGGCCACCGGCTGACCCGGCGCGGGCCGGCGGGCGACTCCCGGCGTTCGGCAACCACCGGATCCACGACGGGCGGGCCGAGCCGTCCGGGCGGGCCGGGTGCCCACTCAGTCCGTTCCTCTGACGGAGACCC
>NZ_JBFAAF010000079.1:0-31383 GCF_040639595.1 Micromonospora sp. NPDC023814 | reverse complement strand
ACCGCAAGCTTCGCCGTTCCACCCACCGCAGCGTCAAAGCCCTCGAAGACGACGTCAACGCCTGGATCGCGGCGTGGAACGACAACCCCAAACCCCTTGTCTGGACCAAAACCGCCGACCAGATCCTCGACAATCTCGCCAACTACTGCACCCGGATCAATAAAGCTTCCAACGACTCAGGACACTAGCCCGTGTTTCATAAGGGCTTTCCGGCCGTGAGATAGGTCCGGCGTGGCGGTGATCGATACAAGTTGAGGTCTCCGGTAGATCGGTTAGCGACCAAGCAAACCGAAGACCGACCGGAGACCTCGTGCCCAGGGTAGCGGCAGCGAGGCGGCACGATCTCACCGACGCTCAGTGGGCGGGGCTGCGGCCCGTCCTGCCTGCGGAGCCGAGCCGGGGTCGTCCGCCACGGCGATATCGCGGGCTCGGTGTGCGGAACGCACGGACGACGTGTGCATACCGCATGGCCGGGACATGACACGGCGTGGATTGGCTCTGTCGCCGGCCACCGGCAGCCTCGGAGGCATGGACGACGTCGTAATCGAAGTGGACAGCCTGCGCCGCAACTACGGGCAGTTCGAGGCGGTCCGGGGGGTATCGCTGCGGGTCCACCGTGGTGAGCTGTTCGCCCTGCTCGGCACCAACGGAGCGGGCAAGACCACCACAATCGAGGTGTTGGAGGGGCTGCAGCCGGCCACCTCTGGCTGGGTCCGGGTGCTCGGGCTGGACCCGGTGCGGGACCGGGCCGCGCTGCGCCCACAGACGGGGGTGATGCTCCAGCACGGCGGATTCACCGGCTCGCTGACGGTTCGGGAAACGGTGGAGATCTGGCGCTCGCTCACCGTCCGGCCGTGCACCTCCCAGCAGGTGCTGGAACTGGTCGAGCTGACCCACCGGAGGGACGTGGCGGTCGAGCAGCTCTCCGGAGGCGAGGGGCGGCGGCTGGAGCTGGCCCTGGCCGTACTCGGCCGGCCGCAGGTGCTCTTCCTCGACGAGCCGACCACAGGCATGGACCCGGCCTCCCGGCGGCGCACCTGGAACGTCGTGCGGGAACTCCAGCAGAACGGCACGACGGTGCTGCTCACCACGCACTATCTGGAGGAGGCGGAGGTGCTCGCCGACCGGGTGGCGATCATGCGCCGTGGGCACATCGTAGCGACGGGAGCCCCGCACGACATCGTCCGCACCCTGCCCGCCCGGATCACCTTCCGGCTGCCGAAGGCGGACGTGCTCCCCGGCCTGCCGCACGCCACGCGCTCGGTCGAGGGCGACCGGGTCACGTACGAGTCACGTCAGCTCCAGGCCGACCTAGCCCGGCTGCTCGACTGGGCCAACACGAGCGACGTCCAGCTTTCCGCGCTGTCAGCGCGACCGGCCACCCTGGAGGATGTCTTCCTGGACATCGCCGCCGACCACGATCTGACCAACCAGTACGCGGATCCGGAGACTGCCCGATGAGCGAGACGATGACGACGCGGACCCCGACCACCGCACCCGGTGACCGGGCCACCCGGCCGTTCTGGCAGATGACCGCGCTGCTGAAGATGGAACTGTTGGCCCTGCGCCGCAACTGGACGGCCACTGCCATGTCTGCGTGTTCCCCCCTGATCATCGCCATCCTGCTCGTCAGCAGCTACGCAGGTCAGACAGTGCCCGGCGTCCGCAGGGTCGTCAGCGTCACCACCCTGGTCATGGTCTTCCTGGTTCACCATCACCTGACGACCGTGTACGCCTCGCGCCGCCAGGAACTGGTGCTCAAGCGCCTGCGCGCTGGGCTTGCCTCGGACCGCACCATCCTGCTCGGCACGGCCAGCAGCACCATCCTGATGTTCCTCGCCCAGTTCGTCGTGCTGGCCTGCTACGCCGTCGCGGTGCTCGGTCTGCCGGCGCCGACGAACCCGCTGGTCATCGCGGTGGCGCTGCTGCTGGGGTCCGCGATCATGGCGGCGTTCTCGGCCGCGCTTTCTGCGGTCACCCGCACGTCCGAAGCGGCCATGCTGACCACCCTGCCGACCGTGGTGATCTTCCTGGCCACGCCAGGTGCGATGCTGCCGCTCGGCGCGCTGCCGGAGTCGCTGGAGCGGGTGCTCTGGTTCCTGCCCAGCGGGCCGTTCACCGAGATGATGCGGGTCGGCTGGCTCGCCCACACCGACGAGGGCCAGGCGCTGGCTCTCGCCGAGACCTTTGTCGCGGTGCTGCCTTCCCTCGGTGTGCTGTTGGCCTGGCTGGTGGTGTCGCTTCTCGTGGCACGCCGGTACTTCCGCTGGGAGCCCCGGCACAGATGATCGAGGGTCCCGGCATCGAGAACGCGAGCACGAACCGGACGCAGGCCGATCGGGACCTCGGCCTGCGCCGGGCCCGTGCCGTCACGTCGAGCACCGTCGGCAGCGGAGCGCAACAGCCCGAGAACACCGCCGCCGCTGTCGGCCGTGTCATGCAAAGGCCAGCGCGATATGCCGGCCCCGACGGGCTGTGTGACCAGGGCGGTCAGCCGGAAATCTCGGCGAGCTGACCATTGCCGCTGGGATCGCAGCAAGCGCACCAAGCAACAGGAAAAGCACGACAAGCCCGTGTGCGCTCCACTCGCGGCGCGTCCACGGCGAGCAGCAACCAGGCGAGCACCTGCCCGCATACGACAACCAGGGGACGGAGCTGTGCCACGAACCGGACGACCATCGGGCGACCCACGTGGCGCCCGACTTTGACACAGACCCTAGAGTCCCGAGTCGTTGATTCGTTTGCAGTATGCGGCGATCGTTTCGAGGATGTCGTCAGCCGTCTTGGTCCACACGAACGGCTTGGGGTCGGCGTTCCACGCCTCGATCCAGGCGGTGACGTCGGCTTCCAGTGCGGCGACGCTGCGGTGGGCCGATCGGCGGAGTTTGCGGTTGGTCAGTTCGGCGAACCAGCGCTCGACGAGGTTGAGCCAGGACGAGTAGGTCGGGGTGAAGTGCAGGTGGAACCGGGGGTGCTTGAGTAGCCACTGCCCGATGGCGGGCGTCTTGTGGGTGGCGTAGTTGCCCAGCACGAGATGCAGGCCCAGCTCGGGCGGGGTGGCCCGGTCGATGGTGCGCAGGAAGCGCAGGAACTCCTGGTGGCGGTGTTTGCGCTGGGTCTGGCCGATGACCTTGCCGGTGGCCACGTCGAGGACGGCGAACAGGCTGGTGGTGCCGTGGCGGACGTAGTCGTGGGTCACCCGGCCGGGCACGCCGGGCATCATCGGCAGTATCGGCGCGATCCGATCCAGGGCCTGGATCTGCGACTTCTCGTCCACAGCGAGGACAATGGCTGCCTCGGGCGGGTCCAGGTACAACCCGACGATGTCGCGAACCTTGTCGATGAACAGCGGGTCGGTCGACAACTTCCAGCTGTCAACCTGGTGCGGTTTGAGGCCGAACGCCCGCCAGATCCGCGAGACCGCGGTCTGATTCAGCCCCACCGCCTTCGCCATCGACCGTGTCGACCAGTGACTGTCCTCATCAGACGGCCGCTCCTCCAAGGTCTTCGTGATCACGGCCTCGACCTGCACGTCAGTGATCTTCCGCGGCGCGCCCGGACGCGGCTCGTCCCGCAGTCCGTCCACCCGATCGACCACGAACCGCTTACGCCACTTGCCAACCGTCGGCAGCGACACACCGAGCCGCCGGGAGACCTCACTGTTGGACAAGCCCTCCGCACACGCCAGCACGATCCGCGCCCGCACCGCCAACGCCTGTGCCGTCTTCGGCCGACGCGCCAACCCTCGTAGCGCCTCCCGCTCCTCGGCGGTCAACTCCAGCGGCGCCAGCTTCGGACCACGACCATCACCCACACCGGCAATCTACCAGCGAATTAACGACTCAGCACACTAGTTCAGCCCGCACCACACCGGGCTCGGCATGTGGACCACGAGGCGTGCCGCGATCGCTCACCCGCAGGCCGGTCGGTCAGGCACCGGCCGCAGCACCGCAGGACGGACAGGCTCTCACGGTACGGCGACGGCCACCGGCGCGCTGAGTCGGCCCTCGTTTCCGCTGCGGTCCAGGCCGGACACGCAGTAGGAGAACGAACCGTCCGTCGGGGCGGTGCGGTCGACCCAGCCCGTACCCCGGGCGGTGCCGACGAGCCGGGCCGCATCGCCGTCCACTCGGTAGACGGCGAAGCTCGCGGCCCCGTCCCCGCGCCAGGTCAGCGCCATCTCGCCGTCGCCCTGACGGCGCGCGCCGGTGACCGTGGGGGCGGCCGGCGCTGCCGCTGGTAGGTGCGCCATCGCGGGCACGAGTGCCGGGCCGGCGTAGTGTGTCCCGCTGTACCGGCTGACCGCCCCGAGCTTGTCGGCGCGCACCTGCCGGGCGCTGAAGTGCACGCTCCCGCTCACCCCGTGCCGCCGGTTGAGGGCGAGCTGGCGGTCCAGCTCGGCCGGGTCGCGCCAGGCACCACGCTCGCCCACCCGGTAGTCGGCCTGGCCGATGTAGAGCTGCACGCGGGTGCCCTTCACCGTGGCCGCCCACCACGGCAGCAGCGTGGCGTAGTCGGCCCTGTCGAACCCGATGTGCCAGTAGAGCTGTGGTACGACGTAGTCCAGCCACTGCTCCCGTACCCAGAGTCGGGTGTCGGCGTAGATGTCGTCGTAGCTCTGCAGCCCGGCTGTCGCGGAGCCGGCTGGGTCGGTGCGCTTGTTGCGCCAGATGCCGAACGGGCTGATGCCGAACTTCACCCACGGCTTGATCGCCTTGATCCGCTCGCTCATCTCCCGCACGAGGGTGTTCACGTTGTCGCGGCGCCAGGCGTGCTTGTCCGCGGACCGCCGGCCGTACCAGGCGAACGCCGCGTCGTCGGGGAAGTCCTGCCCGGCCTCCGGATAGGGGTAGAAGAAGTCGTCGAAGTGCACCCCGTCGACGTCGTACCGCCGCACCGCCTCCAACATCGAGTCCTCGACGAACGTGCGCGCCTCGGGGATGCCCGGGTTGAAGTAGAGGCGGCTGCCGGGCTTGTCGGCGCTGGGATAGGTCACCACCCAGTCCGGGTGCCGGCGCAGCGGGTGGGTCGGTGCGAGCTGGTCCAGCCGGGGGCCGGGTCCGCCCACTGTGGCCGGCTGCCCGCCCCGGTACGGGTTGAACCAGGCGTGGAACTCCAGGTCGCGGGCGTGCGTCTCGGCGATCATGAACTCCATCGGGTCCCAGCCCGGGTCGCGGCCGTCGCGCCGCCCGGTCAGCCACTCCGACCACGGCGCGTATTCCGACGGCCAAAGCGCGTCCCCGCTCGGCCGCACGTGCACGAAGACCGCGTTGTGGTTGCGCCGCACGGCCAGGTCCAGCCAGCCCCGGAACTCCGCCCGTACCGTCTCGGCCGGCAGCCCGCGCCGGCTCGGCCAGTCGATGTTGTTCACCGTCGTGATCCACATGCCGCGCAACTCGCGGGGCGCCCGGGCCGTCCGGCCGGCACAGGTCGGGGTGCCGGCCCCCGGGCCGACGGCGGACGCGTCACCCGGCGCCGATGCGCCGCCGCCAGCACCCCGGTCCCGCAGCGACCAGGCACCGGCCGCGACCGCCAGGGCGAGCGCGGCGACCACCGCAACCAGCGCGTGGGTACGACGACGGTGGGCGAGGGGAACGGGCGGAGCAACGACGGGCATCGCCCCAGTCTGCCCAGTTGCTGCCCGCCGGGTGAACCAGTCAGCCTCATACTTAACGATCGGATAAGGCCGGCTGCCGGCCCTGTGGTGCGCTACCCGCCGGGGTCAGACGGACATCGACTGCTCAACCAGTGGAGCGGGGTTTGCGGCAGCTAGCGCGGCGTGTTCGCGGTGCACGACGCCGACCTCGACGAGGGCGGAGCCGTCGAGGCGAGTTGTGTGTCCACGCTCGGCGAGCTCGGCCGGCTGTATCAGGCGGAGGTCTCCCGCCTTACGGAATGGGCCCAGAGACACCAGGAACGGGACCTGGGGGCGTTCCTGGCCCGGATCCTGCCCCTGCCCGAGCTGGACCGGCCGTGAGGATGCACGAGGAGTCCTGCCGGCGTGGACCGACCGCTGTGGGCCTGGGAACGGGATCGCCGGCCGGGACGCGTCAGGCAGATGCCGTTCGGCTCGCCAGCGCACGGGAGAGCCTGCGGACGGCCTCGTCCATGAGGTCGGGTGGCGCGGCCGCGTAGGTGAGGCGCAGGTGCGGGGCCGGGGGTTCGGCGGCGTACCACGGCCGCCCCGGGAAGACCACGACGCCCTCGTGGGCCGCGGCGGCGGCCAGCGCGACGTCGTCGGTGCCGTCGGGCAGACGGGCCCACAGGTGCAGGCCGCCCCGCGGAGCCACCTGTGGGGCGAGTGGGGGCAGGTGCCGCCGCAGCGCGGCCAGCAGTGCCGCGCGCCGCGCCTGCAACGCGGCGCGCACGGTGCGGTGGTGACGCGCCCACGCCGGGGAGGTGACGAACTCGATCGTGGCCTGCTGCAGGGGGCCGGCCACGAAGAAGTCGTCGAGCAGCCGGCCTGCCCGCAGGCGGGCGCCGGCCGGGCCACGGGCGCCGATCGCCGCGACGCGGAGCCCGGGCGCGGCGGACTTGGTCAGGGAGCGCAGGTAGACGACGTGTCCGTCGGGGTCGTCGGCGGCCAGTGGAGGTGTGGCCTCGCCGTCGATGGCGAGGTCCCGGGCGTAGTCGTCCTCGATCAGGAACGCCCCGGCGTCGCGTACGGCGGCGGAGACCTCGGCGCGGCGGTGGGCCGCCAGGGTCGCGCCGGTGGGGTTGGCGTACAGCGGCTGGCAGTAGAACAACCGCGCGCCAGTGCGGGTGAACGCGGCGGCCAGTTGGTCGGGCCGTACGCCGTCGGCGTCGGCGGGGACGGGCACCACCCGCAGTCCGGCGGCGCGGGCCGTGGCCAGCGCGCCCAGGTAGGTCGGCGACTCGACGAGCAGGGTGTCACCGGGGGCGGCGAGCGCGCGGAGCGCGGAGGACAGCGCGGCCTGCCCGCCCGGGCAGATCACCATGTCGCCGGCGCTCAGCCCGCCTCCGGCCTCCCGGGCGAACCAGGCGCGCAGGTCCTCGCGACCCTCGGCCGGGCCGCGCTGCCACGACGCGGGCTGTCGGGCGGCTCGGGCCAGCGCGGCACCGAGCGCGGCTGCCGGTTGAAGATCCGGGACCAGGTAGCCGCCGGACAGCGGTATCGCGTCCGAGGGTGGTAGCGCCAGTAACGCCTGCATGTCCTCCTCGCCGGGTGGGCGAGGGCCGAGCGCCACGGTCTGCCAGGACAGGTCCGACCCGGGCTGCCGCGTGGACGCGGCGGCCACGAACGTGCCCCGCCCTGATCGCGCCTCGACCAGTCCCTGCGCGGTGAGCTGACGGATCGCCTCGGTGACCGTCACCGGGGAGGCCTGGTGCCGCGCGGTCAGCTCGCGTACCGAGGGCAGCCGGTCCCCCGGGTCGGCCCGGGCGACGAGCGTGCGCAGATCTTGGATGACACGCTCGACTGCGTTACCGTTGCCCATGAAGGACAAGAGTAGCGCTACTGCCGTGAGCACGGTAACAGCGGATCGCACCGTCGGGCTCGCCCTCGGAGCGCTGGGCGTGCTGGCCTTCAGCATGTCGCTGCCCATGACCCGCGTCGCCGTGCAGGAGTTGGACCCCTGGTTCGTCGCCTTCGGCCGGGCCGTCGGCGCGGCGCTGCTGGCATGGGCGTACCTGAGATCCACCGGCGCGCCGCGGCCCAGCCGAGGTCAGTGGCGGCGCCTGTCGATCGTCGCGCTCGGTGTCGTCGTCGGCTTTCCGTTGTTCACCTCGCTGGCCCTGACGACGCAGACCTCCGCGCACGGCGCGGTCGTCGTCGCCGTGCTGCCGGCCATGACCGCGATGTTCGCGGTGCTGCGCGCCGGAGAGCGTCCGCCGCCGCTGTTCTGGGTCGCGAGCATCGGCGGGCTGCTGGCGGTCCTGGCCTTCCTCATCGTCAGTGGCGCGGTCAGCGGCGCCCTGTCCCTCGCGGATCTGTACCTGCTCGCGGCGGTCGTGCTGTGCGGCCTGGGATACGCCGAGGGCGGTGTGCTCGCCCGCGAACTGGGCGGCGCCCGCACGATCTGCTGGGCACTGCTGCTGTCGCTGCCCGTCACCCTGCCCGTCACGGCCGTGGCCACCGCGATCCACCGACCGCACGCCGGCGCCGTCGCCTGGGCAGGGTTCGGTTACCTCACCGCGGTCTCCATGTTCCTGGGCTTCTTCGCCTGGTACGCGGGCCTCGCCCGCGGAGGCATCGCGCAGGTCGGACAGATCCAGCTCGCCCAGCCCGTCCTCACCCTGACCTGGTCGGCGCTGCTGGTCGGCGAGGCCGTCGCCCCGGCCTCGGTCGCCGCGGCGTTCGTGGTGCTCGCCTGCGTCGTCCTGACCCAGCGCTCCCGCACCGGAACACGAACCGCTGCTCCTTCGCCGCCGGGCGAGCCGGACGGTTCCGGCGCGAGACCCGTCGTGGCGTCGGCAGCCCACCCGTCGCCGGATCCGTCCTGATGCGCACCGCCGCCACCTGGCGCGCCCGGCGGGGCGGCGCGCGGGCCGGCCGGGCGCGCCGCCGATGAAGGATTCCGCCGCTCCGAAAGCCGGGCACCGCAAACCGTTTACACCACCGTCGACCGCGAGGTATGTTACCGGCCATCCATCGAACGCCATCAATCGCAAATCGATGCACTGAGGGGTGGAAGATGACTGCTCGACGCGCCTCACGGCGTACGCACGGGCTACTCGGCGCCATGCTCGCCACGGCTCTGGTCCTGTCCGGTGAGTCAGTCCTGGCTGCTTCACCGGCATCAGCCGCCCCGGACCGGGGCTCGGCCGCATCAAGTCGGTTGGCCACCGCGTTCGACACCGCCGCACAACGGTACGACGTCCCACGCGACCTGCTCCTCGCCCTCGGCCACGCCGAGACGCGCCTCGACGGGCATGACGGCAGACCGAGCGCGGCGGGCGGTTACGGCCTCATGCACCTGGTCAGCAACCCCAACCTGCACACCTTGGACGAGGCGGCCCGGCTGACCCGGCTCGACCGGGACACGCTGCGCGCCGACCCGACCGCGAACGTCGCCGGGGCCGCCGCCGTCCTGCGTTCCTACGCCGACCAGGCCGGCCTGACCGCCGTCGAGCGCCAGGACATCAACACGTGGTACGGCCCGGTCGCGCGCTACGGCGGGGCAAGCACCCCGGCGGTCGCCCGGCTCTACGCCGACGCCGTCTACGACCTGCTCCGAACCGGCTTCGAGACGGGGCAGCCCGAAGCGTTGGCCGTTCCCGGCCGTCCGGTCGCGCCGCAGCGGGGCGTGCTCGCCCAGGCGGCGGGCGGGGCCGGAACCCTCAGCACCGACTACGGGCCGGCCGCGTGGGCGCCGGCCAGCCCCAGCAACTACACCGTGGCCAGCCGGCCCGGCAGCCACCCCGTCAGGTACGTCGTCATCCACGTCACGCAGGGCAGCTACGCCGGATCGATCAGCTGGTTCCAGAACCCGGCCGCCCAGGTCAGCGCGCACTACACGTTCCGCTCGTCCGACGGGGCGGTCACCCAGTCCGTGCGCGAGAAGGACATCGCCTGGCACGCCGGCAACTGGACCTACAACACCCAGTCCATCGGCATCGAACACGAGGGCTACGTCGACAACCCCGCCTGGTTCACCGACGCGATGTACCGGGCGTCCGCGGCGCTGACCCGCAACCTGGCCAACAAGTACGGCATCCCCAAGGACCGGGCGCACATCATCGGCCACAACGAGGTGCCGGGGGCCACCCACACCGACCCGGGCCCGCACTGGAACTGGACCTACTACATGGAGTTGGTGAACGGGAAGACCGGCATCGGCTCCGGCACCGTGAACACCGGAGGGGCCGGCCTCAACGTCCGCTCGGGGCCCGGCGCTGGCTACGCCATCGTCGGATCCGTCGCCGACGGCGCGACGGTCAGCATCTACTGCCAGGCCGTCGGCACCACCGTCACCGGCACCTACGGCACCACCAACGTCTGGAACCGGATCGGCACCAACAGGTACGTCTCGGACGCCTACGTCCTCACCGGCCACGACGGGTTCATCCCCAACGTGCCACGGTGCTGACCTCCCTGCACCGGACCCACGCGGAGCGGCCCCTCGCCGACGGTGAACGCGGTGAGAGGATCTGAAGAGCCGAAGGACACAAGGGGGTGCCGTGCGCTACGTCGATGGCCCGACGGTGGAGTGCGACCTGCACCTGGCCGCCAATCCGGCTCGGGTGTGGGAGCTGGTCACCGACATCGAGCTGCCCACGCGGTTCAGTACGGAGCTGCGCCGGGTCCGATGGCTGGACGGCAGCCGGGAGCCGGCGCTCGGCGCCCGGTTCGAGGGGCACAACCACCATCCCGCGCTGGGCGAGTGGCGGACCATCTCGCACGTCGTACGGTTCGACGAGCCGCAGGTCTTCGGCTGGGTGGTGCTCGACCCGGACAACCGCTTCGGCGGCGGCCCCGCCGACCTGCGGCGCCCGGCCGCCGCCTGGCAGTTCCGACTCGCTCCCGAGGGTGACGGCTGCCGGCTGGTCCAGTCCGTCCGGATCGGCCCCGGCCGCAGCGGGGTGAGCCTGGTCATAGACCGGGCCCCCGAGAACGAGGAACAGATCATCGAACACCGACGGGCCGCCCTGCGGGACGCCATGACCGCCACGTTGCAGGGCATCCGGGGCCTCGCCGAGCAGCCGCGCTGACCATTCCGACGGCGCGGCTGCTCGGCGATCACCAGGTTCGAGCCCTCGGCGACGTCTAGCAACACCGCCGCAGTGGTGGGCGGGCCGCACTGGTGGCGCAGCGAGTGCAGCCCCCGCTCTACGGCACCGGGAAGTCCAGGTGCGAACTCCGGTCGCGGCACGCCCGGACCACGTCCATGACCTGCGCCGCCACAGCGGAGGGGCGGCGGTCCCGGAGATCCAGGACGTTGCCGGAGACACTCACCCGGTTGGCCACGAGCAGCCGCATGATCGCCAGCAGGGCGTCGAACCGGCCGGTCAGGTCGAACCGACGACCGTCGGGTCCGATGACGACGGCGGGACTCACCCCGGCCGCGAGGGTGGTGCGCTCCCAGTCGATCTCGTACGACCGGCGGTCGGGGCCGACCCGGACGACGAACTGCTTCGTGCGGTGCAGCAGCGCGAGGTAGGTCATCGGCACCGTCAGTTTCTTCCCGAGGTCGATCGGGGAGGTGCCGTCGGCGGGGAAGACGCGCAGGACGGTCTCCAGCACCGGGCCGGCGTACTGGAATGTCGTCGTGCCCCGCAGTTCCAGGAACCGGCCACGGACGAGGTGCCCGCCGTGGCGGGCCCACCGGCGGTCCACGCCACCGAACTCCCCTTTCTCCCCGGGCAGACGGTCGACCACCCACCTGGCCTGCCCGTCCGGCACCGGCTCGGGTGCCGGCCACCCGCCGGCGGCCCGTTCGACCAGGCTCTGGAGCTGCGTCGCCACAGCGGGATCGACGCGGCGCAGGTCGATCGTGTCGCCGTCCATGGTGATCCGGCCCCCGGTCCCGGTCCCGGTGATCCGCCACAGCTCCAGGAGGAGATCCGGGCGACCGGTCAGCTCGACGTGCCGCCCGTCGAGACCGCGCAGCCTGCACGTCCTGGCGCCCGACAGCAGGGCGCTGCGCGGCCAGTCGATGCCGAACTCCTCGGGGATCTCGGGATGAACGACGGCGACGAGTCGCCCCGCGGTGACGGCCGCCAGGCACAGGGACGGCACCCGCCACGTGTGCGTCGACTCGAACGGCTCGCCGCCGTCAGGGTGGACCCGCAGCCTGAGCCGGATGCGGGGCTTCGGCTCGTCGGGGTCGAGGTCGCCACCGTAGGACTGGTACGTCGCCTCCCAGTCGTCGCCGTACGACACGAGCGTCGCCTCGCGCACCTCGGCCGTGGCCAACCGGCCGCCCTGGATCGGGATCCGGGCGCGGGGGGTCCACATGGCGAAGGTGTCGTCGTCCCACTGGTACGCCGTCGACACACGATTTCGGTCGGTGATGACCCGGTAGTGCTTGCGGGTGAAGAGGAAGGCCCCGACGGCGATCGTGAGGGTGAACCCCAGCCCGACGATGACGAAGGCCAGCGGAACGCCCCGTTCGCTCTCGTCGGCATCGGTTACGCCCAGTGCGCCGCAGACGAGCAGGATCGGCCCCGCCACTCCCAGAACGGTGAAGAGCACGAGGTTGCCGACGAACGTACGGGCGAAACTTTGCACTGTCCCTCCTCGACTGACCTCGGTCCTTCCGTCAGGACCATCAACGGGTTGGGAGCTTCTGGCGCGCAGCTTCGGCGAACTGTTCCGCAGCCGGCGCAGTCGCGTCAGGAACAGGCGCCTGGCCCTGCGCGAGGCCCGACCGGAGGTCGATGGCGGTGAACTCGGTCTCGAAGCTGTCCCCGCCGCTGCCGCTGAAGACAGCGGCGACGCTCACCACCAGGTACAGGGGCGCGAAGGACCAGCAGAAGGCCCGCCAGCCTCCCAGCCAGGCGCCGAAGCCTTCTCCGTTGGAGGTCCTGACGGAGCGCATGCCGGAGGCGGCGTCCCCGAGGCTGCCGACCGAGCCCCAGACCATGCCGTACGCGAAGACCACCACGAACCAGATGGCGGCCATGACGGCGACATACACACCGGTGCTGGCGAACATGGCCGTGGACAGTTGGCCGAGCACAAGGTCCTGGTTGGCCGCGTTGACGGCGCCCATCAGGACCCCGGCCACCACCATCACCACGAGCGCGTCCAGGGTCCGGCCCCAGAAGTGCGGCCACCCGGCCTTGCGGACGTAGTAGGCCCCGGTGTCCGTGTGGCGGCGTACCGGCAGGCCGTTCACGGCGTCGATCAGCCCGGTCGTGGACGGTGGTGTGGAGCGGCTCATGATGCCCTTCTGATCGGTTCGGCTGCCGTCCCCTGGCGGCCTACGGGGTGAGCGAGTGACCGTCAGGAGAACGGGGCCAGGCCGCCGGACCCACAGACACGATCGGCCAGCCGTCTACGTCCTCCACACCGCAGCCCGCGATGACGGTGTCAGACCTAGACGGTACAAGGTCGGCACCTGCCGATGGCCGGCCGACATCCGGGGCGCATGACCGACGACAGTAGAGTGATGGCGTGACCGTGACCCCTGCCGCCGCCTCGTCTGCCGATGCTGAGGCGTTGCTCGCCGAGACCCGAAGGGTGACGGCGGCCGATCCGCTCGACGCCGCGTACCTCGAAGGGCTGTGCCGGGAGATCGACGGCCGGATCGTGCGCGGCGACGCGATGATCGGAATCCTGCCGGTCCAGGCGTACGAGGTGCTGGTCCGGGGCTACGCCGCCGCGGCGCTGGCCGGCCGGACCGACGTGTGGTTGCCCCTGGGGCAGCGGCTGCTCGACCCGCGGGCCGGACGGCCGCCGGCGTGGCCGTCGCCACACCCGTTCCCTGCGGGCGACGACGAGGCCCTGGACTCGGCCCTGCGCTGCTTCGTCGAGGCCGCCGGGCACGGCAGCCGCCAGGGGGCGTACCTGTTCGCCGCCGTCGGCCGGCAGGCCGTGGGCCGGGTCGGGCGGTATGCGTTGGCGCTGCTGGAGCCGCTGCGGGCCGACGACCCGACCGGGGAGGCGACCTACTGGTCCGGCATCGTGCGCTACCTGATGGGCGACGGCGAGGCCGCGGTCGCGGACCATCAGCGGGCCGCCGCGGCCGGCAACGCCGACGCGATGTTCGAGCTGCACGTCCTGTACGGCACCGGGGACGCGGTGCCGCAGGACGACGTGGTGGCGCGGCAGTGGCTGATGCGCGCCGCCGAGCGGGACCACCCCCGGGCCCTGTACAACATCGCGGCGGCGTACGCCACCGGTCAGGGGTTCCCCCGGGACGAGGCCGTCGCCGCCGGCTGGTACGAGCGGGCGGCGAACGCCGGGAACCCACGGGCCGCGGCCACCCTCGGGGTGATGTGCCTGCTCGGCTCCGGCGTGCCCGCCGACCCGGCCCGCGCCGCCGGCTGGCTCGACCGGGCCGAGGAGCAGGGGTTCGACGTCGACGGCTGGCTTGACCAGCTCGGCGTGCGCCGGCCCTCCTGACCGGGGAAGCCCCGGGGTGCCGAGCTGGCGCACGCCTCGTGCTCGTCCGATTGTCCACCCCGGTCAGGTGACGTCCCTGCGTAGGGGCAGGACGACAGCCAGTAGCGCGGCGGCGACCGCGTAGGCGATCAACAGCCCGGCGCCGGCTGGCGGGGACAGAAGCTGCGGTGCGGCTCCGGTCGTGTCGTGCGCCACCTGGGTGAGCGCGGTGAAGTTGGTCAGCGCGGCGGTGGCGCCGCCGGGCAGGAACGGGTAAGCCGTATTCACCCCGGGCACGAAGAGCAGCAGGTTTTCGCCCATGTAGAGGTACGCGCCCAAGCCGGCCAACGCGAGCACCTGGTTGCGGACCAGCGCGCCGATGCCCACGCCCAGTACGGTGTAGGCCGCCATCGCCACGACCAGGCGCAGCAGCAACCCGGCAACGACGTCGAGTGTGGCGTCGGTGGGGACGCCCCGGACAGCCAGACCGGCGTAGAGCGCCACGCCGGCCGTGATCGCCGTGATCAACCCATAGGCCACACCAGCAACGAGGTAGGCGAAGAGTTTCGCGGCCAGCACGCTCCAGCGTCGAGGTGCGAACAGAAACGTGGCCGAGATGGTCCGGTGCCGGTACTCGGAGGTGACCGCCGTCGCGCCGAACAGCGCAGGGACGATCACTCCGAGCCCGGCGAGGCCGAGTACCGCCCGGATGCCGGCCTCGGTGTCGATTCCGGGTAGTGGCGGATTGACGTTCTCCGGACCGATGACGGTGAGCAGGCCGACCAGACCGCCGCCGAGGACGACCGCGGCGACCGCCGCCCAGATCCAGAGGCGGGTGGCGAACAGCCGGCGGAACTCGGCTCGGACGAGGTGGCTCATCTGGTGGTCCTCTTTTCCCCGGTCAACTGCAGAAATGCCTGCTCCAGATCGGTGCGGCAGGGAGTCAGTCCATACACCCGCAGGCCCGCGTCCGCCGCGGTGTCTGCCACCTGTTCGGCGCTGAGGCCATGGACTCGGAGGGTGCCCGGACCGGTGTTCTCGATCCGGGGCGGACGACCGTCGGTCGTCCCGACATCGCCCAGTCGCGCGGCGAGGAGGTCGGCGTCAGGAGACTGGACCACGACGGCGGGAACGGTCACCGCAGCGAGGTCGTCGAGGGTGCCCTCGGCCATCAGGCGCCCGCCGCTGAGCACGATTACGCCGTCCACCATCTGTTCCACCTCGCTGAGCACGTGGCTGGAGACCAGGACGGTGCGCCCCTCGTCGGCGAGCTGGCGTAGGAACCGGCGTAGCCAGGCGATCCCCCCGGGGTCGAGCCCGTTGGTCGGCTCGTCCAGAAGCAGCACGGGAGCGTTGCCGAGTAGGGCCGTGGCGAGGGCGAGCCGCTGGCGCATACCCGTGGAGAATCCGCCGGTCTTCCGGCCCGCGAACCCGGACATGTCCAGAGCCTCGATGACCTCGTCCGCGCGCCGTAGCGGCAGCCCGGCCATGTCGCAGTAGATCCGCAGGTGCTCCCGGGCGCTGATTCCGGGATGACAGCTTGACGCGTCCAGGGCCGCGCCGACGGTACGAGCCGGCCGCGGCAGGTCGACGTACCTTCGGCCACCGATGAGCGCGTCGCCGGAGGTGGGCCGAACCAGTCCCAGGATCATTCGCAGGGTGGTCGACTTCCCGGCGCCGTTCGGGCCGAGGAAACCGGTGACTCGCCCGGGCTCCACGGTGAAGCTCAGGTCGGTGACCGCCGGGACGGCACCGAACCGCTTGGTGAGGTTGCGCACCTGCACGCGCACGCCGTCGGACGTCTTCGTGATGCCGGTGGGCGGTTTGTCGTGGTCCCTGGGAACCAGCCTTTGGATCTTGGGCATGAGGCATCGCCATTTCGAGGTGGGGTGAAAAAGGGACCGGCGGCCGCCGGAGCGGCCACCGGCCGGGAAGCGACGGACGGACCGGTCAGGGCGTCCGGGTGGCCTCTTCGATGAGCCGGACCGTGGCGCGGGGGTCGCTGACCTGGACGACGAGGCGGTTGTAGCGTTCGTCGGTCAGTTCGATGACGACGGCCTTGGCTGGATCGCGGACGTCCCAGAACACCCGCTCGCCGTCGGTGTGGAAGGTGCCCGCGACGATGACTCCGGGGAGGTGGGCTCCCGGCGCTCGCAGCCCCTTCGGCTCCTTGACGATCCCCGGGTCGGCGGTCGCGCCCCTGACGTTGACCAGCGGGATCGTGAGCCGGCTCTTCAGTGCCCAGAGCTTGTCCAGGCCTTCGATCTCCACGACGAGGGCCTCGCCGTCGACGTAAACACGTGCCATGTCTGTCTCCTCAGATCTCGTGCTGGCTGAGCTGGTGGGCCACTGCCCTACCGGCTTCGGTGGTTTGCGTATCGGAGGTGCCGGCTCTGGCCCGCAGGCGCAGACCCAGCACGGTGGCGGTGAGCGCGGTGGCCAGTGTCTCGACGCGAGCGGTTCTTTCGGCACCCGGATGTTCGGCGATCAGGACGCGACCGAGGGCCTCATCGATCTCCCGCAGGCACTGGGCGACCACCTCGGCGACCTCGGGATCGACCGGCGCGCGCTCGACCGCGGCCCTCAGGAGCAGGTCGAGGCCGGGTTTCGCCGCGTCGGTGGCGAGTACGCGATGCATCGCCTCGGTGAGGTCGCCAGCCGCCGCGACGGCCGTGACGAGTGGTCGCACCTGGTGCTCCACGTGCCAGCGCAGCGCCCTGGTGTAGAGCCCGCCCTTGCTGCCGAAGGTCTTGTACAGGCTGTTGCGATGGACGCCGAGGCTGGCCACCAGGTCGTCGACGGACGTGCCGTCGTACCCCTGTTCCGCGAACACCCCTATCGCCGCCTGGACAGCCTGATCCTCGTCGAACCCGCGTGGTCTCCCCATGGCAGTGACAGTAGCGGGTTTAGGAACGACCAGTCAAGAACAACCGTTCCTAAATTCGCGCCGCAGAGCGACGTCGAGAAGATCGGGGCCATCTTGGCCCGCTCAACGGCCATTAGCTGCATTCGTAGGGCCCTTGGGCATATGGTGCGGTATGTCCCGCTCCCGCGGGCTCACCCGCGTAGGCAGGGCCGGCTGGGTCCACGCCAGCGCGGACCCAGCCGAGTAACCAGAGGGCTATCACCCTCCTGAACGTCTTCCCGCAAGGTGTGCCACTCCGACCTGGTTCTTGCCGCCTGAGGAGGCCCTGCTCCGTCCCTACCGAGCCCTGGCGCGACGCCGGCTGTCGACCCCGCTCCGACCGAACGCGTCGGCGTGCCCCCAACGCCCCGGGATGTCGAGCAGTTCGATCCGGCCGATCGCGGCCGGCAGGGCGGGGTCGACCGCGAGGTGGTCCTCGTGCGGATTGAGGCCGAGCATCGTACGGAGGAACAGCAGGGTCGCTCCGGCCGACCAGCCCTGCGGGCTGCAGGCGGTGGGGTATTCGACCGGGTACTTGGTCAGGGACCGCTCGTAGCCGGCGAACGCTTCGGGCAGCCGCCCGCCGAAGTACTGCGACGCGTCGATGACCGCCTCGGCGATCTGGCCGGCCTCTGCACGGAAGCCGTAGCGCCACAGGCCCCAGGCGATGATCGAATTGTCGAACGGCCAGACCGTGCCGACGTGGTAGCCGACCGGGTTGTACCGCGCCGCACCGTCGGCCAGGGTGCGGACTCCCCACCCGGAGAACATGCTCGGCCCGAGGAGGTGCTGGGCGATCTTCTGGGCCCGGTCCTGTTCGACGATGCCGCTCCACAGCAGGTGGCCCATGTTGGACGACATGGCGTCGACCGGCTTGCCGTCGGTGTCGAGGGCGAGCGCGTAGTACTCCCCCTCTTCGATCCAGAAGTCGCGGTTGAAACGCCGCTTGAGGTCGGCCGCCTCGTCTTCCAGCCGGTCGGCGTAGGCGGGGTCGTTCCAGAAGCGCCGGGCCAGACGGGCGCCGCGCAGCTTCGCGTCGTAGGCGTACCCCTGCAGCTCACAGGTCGCGCGTGGCAGTCCGGGCAGCCGGCCGTCCCGGTAGGAGACGGCATCCCAGGAGTCCTTCCAGCACTGGTTCTCCAGGCCGTTCACGGTGTTCCGCCGCCGGTACGACACGTAGCCGTTGCCCAGGATGTCGCCGTACTCGTCGATCCAGTTCAGCGCCGCGCGGGCCTCGAGCTCCAACTGTCGCACCAGGCTGGCGTCCCCGCTCCACCGCTCGTACTCGTCGAGCAGAATCACGTACAGGGGGGTGGAGTCCGCCGATCCGTAGTAGGGGCTGTGCGGCTGCTCCTCGAACGCCGCCGATTCGCCGTAGCGGAACTCGTGCGCGATCTTCCCGGGTTCCTCGTCGCGGAAGTCGTCCAGCTTGCTGCCCTGCTGGAAGGCGAGGTCACGCAGGACCGTCGAGGCGAGTTCCGGCACGAACGGCAGCGTCTGCAGGCTGATGAAGATGCTGTCCCGGCCGAAGATGGTCATGAACCAGGGCAGCCCCGCGGCCGGCAACCGCCTCGGGAAGGCGAGCGGCGAGTACCGCATCGCGGCGAGGTCGGTGAGGCTGCGCTCGTACGCCGTCTGCAGGGACCGGTGGTCGCACACCAGCTGCGGTGTCTGGACGAGGAAGTCGTCGAGGTCCTGCCGCAGCTGCGGCTTCACCTGCCCTTGGTGGGCGTCCAGGCTGGCCCGGATGTCGAGGCCCCGCGCGCCCCGCACGATCGGGTAGACATGCAGTTCGGTGCTCCACCTGCCGCGCGGTGCGATCCGGATGTCGAAGGTCATCCCCGTCTCATCGACCCGCGCCGGCGCCGTGCTCGACACGATCGTCTCACGCAGGAAGGTGCCCCGTTCGTAACGGAACCGCAGATGACCGTCCTCGACGCTCGTCAGGGTCTTCCCGGTCTTCCGTCGCACGTCCTTGATCTCGAACAGGTCGGCGAAGTCGGTGGCCATCTCCACCCGCAACGTGAGGTGCCGTTCCTCGGTGTCGTGGTTGAGTACCGTCAACTGTTCGCTGAACTCCCGACAGATCTGCTGCTGCCGGATGACCGAGACCTTCGCGTCGACGTAGTGGGTCGGTTCGCCGGGTACGAGAAAGTAGCGGGTCTCGAAGTACTGCAGGTCGTCCCGGGACAGGGCGTTGAGCGGTTCGCCGTCGACGGTCAGCACCCAGGTCGACAGGAACCGGGTGTCGAACGAGAAGAGCCCGGTGGGAAACACCGGCGACGGGTGGAGGTCACCACGTTCGTCGCTGACGACGAACGTGTTGCCGTCCAGGATGCTGACGCCTCGCTCGCTCATGATCCGTGTCCTCCTGCACGGGCGAAGTCGCGCGGGTGGTGGGCGCCCTCGGGGCCGGGCAGCAGCCGCTCGAACGACGACAGGAGCGCCAGGTCGCCCTCGACGTTGATCTCGTTGCGCATCAGCGCCGCGTAGAGCTGCGCCTGACCCTGGACCAGCCGGTCGAAGAGCGTCTGGTGGCCGCGGATCACCAGGTCCGGCCGCTGGTCCTGGCGCGACACCTGAGTCGTGCCGTCGCGCAGCGTGACGAACCAGACATCTGCTCCCGTATCGCGTTCGACGTCCAGCCGGATCGTGCCCCGGGCCTTCATCGTGATCGGCGTGCCCGGGCTCCGGCCCAGCCGGCCGAGAAAGTCGGCGGTCGGGTCCCCCATCAGAAACCTCCTTCCGACACCCCCAGGAGCCGCACTGTTCGTACAGCCTGGAACGCCCGGTGGTGAGCGGCCGTCACCCGAAGCGGGTGAAAGTCGCGCGGTGTACCCGCCGCGCAGCGGGGGCCGGTCGCCCGGCCACACCGCTGCTTCGCCGGCGGGGTCTGGCAGGTCAGCCGGCGGAGTGGGCGTGGCGGGCCGCCCGCTCGGCCAGCCACAGCCACCGACGCTGCACGTCACCGTTGGTGGCGGCGACCATCGCCAGGGCGTCGCCGCGGACCGCGCCGAGGGCGTCCGCCGTCGCCGTGGGGTCGTCCAGCACGGCCGCGCCGACGCGGAACGCCTCGGCCTCGGCCGCGCCGCCGAACCGCGGTGCCACCTCCGCGCGCCAGAAGTCCGCCCAGGCCAGATCCGGATTCCAGGTGAAGCGCGCGTACGCCAGGTAGCTGATCTCGTTGGTCGGGTGGTACGCCGACGCCTCGGCGAAGATCGTCAGGCCGCGCATGCCCGCCCCGGCGGCCCGGGTCGCCATGTCGGCGTACAGGTCGGGCACCCAGGAGTGCCGCTGCCGGTTCCACTGGGAGCCGGCGTGGGTGCGCAGCACGTTGGTGGTGTGCGGGAGCCCGTCGACGTGGTCGGCGGTGAGCCGGTCCCGGTTGTCGTGCCAGAAGCCCCGGTTGACGCAGTACTGGTAGGCCACGTCGTCGGGCAGGTCGGCCAGCGGCTTCTGGGCCTCCAGGTCGAAGATGTTGTCCCAGTAGACCTCGACGAGGTGCCGCAGCGGCACTCCCGCCGGCCCGGTGCGGCGGGCGGTCTCGAGCAGGGTCGGGTAGACCGACCGCATGGCCTCGTACGACCAGGAGGTGCGCTCGCCGCCGGTGCGGGCCGCGCACCTGGCGCAGGCGCAGCTGCCGTAGTCGCCGGTCTCGAAGTTGACGCCGCCGACGGGAAGGGTGTCCAGCAGCCAGTCGACCGCCTCCCGGTGCCACGCCAGGTTGTCCGGCTGGGACGGGCAGGCGGCCATCATGTACTCGCTGGCCGGGAAGTGCAGGTCACCGAAGTCGTCGATGTCGAACCCGACCTTCTTCGGCAGCTCGGCCGCCAGGTCGGGGCGCTGACGCAGCCAGGTGGCGAGGTTGTAGCGGTGCCGGCCGTCGAAGTAGATGCCGCCGTAGGCGTTGACGCCGATCCCGGCGATGATCCGTACGCCTCGGGCGTTGGCGTACTCGCACAGCTCGCGGGCCGCCTCGACGCCGCCGTGGGCGTCGCGCAGCAGCCCGTACACCACGATGCCGCCGATGCGCTCCCGGCTGCAGAAGTCGACCAGCCGCCGGTAGTCGGCGCCGAACGCGTCGGCGGGCTTGGCGTACGGGTTCAGCGCGCCGATCTCCTGCTGGCCGAGCTGCCGAAGGTCCCAGTTGGTGGAGTGGTCCCAGGTCCACAGGTTGCGCAGCGGCAGCCGAGGCGCACCCTCCCGGACGCCCACCGGCACGCCGGCCGGGGTGGCCAGGGCGAGCAGCTCCCGCGCGGCGTAGACCAGGCCGGCGAAGGGGTCGCCGCTGAGCCGGATCTCGCCCTGCTCGGGCACCTCGATCCGGTAGCCGCCCTCGGGCCGCGCCGGGTCGACCTCGAAGCGGACTGGCACCCCCTCGGGTGTCTCTCCCCACGCCTCGCCCAACAGCCGGGCCGGGTACGGCGCGGATGCGGTGCCTTGCACCCGGACTCCGGCGATCTGGCGGTACTGCGACATCACGACCTGCTTCCTACTCGTTGCTCATGGCTGAGCGGTTCGGATAATTCGCTCTCCGCCCAGCGGTGGCGGGGCTGGAGTCCTGGACCGGCAGTCTGGTCCGGTGGCGATCGGTCCGGTCCTGCAGGATCTGCTTCACCCGCTGGTGTGGGGTGTGCAGGGCGATGTCGGGGTCGCCGGCTCGGTGCAGGATGTTGATCGCGGCGTTCACGTCGGCCTGCCACACCACCCCGCAGCGGGTGCAGTGAAACCGGTCCCCGCTACGGCGGCCGAAGGCGCCGCATTGGTGACAGGTTTGTGAGGTGTAGGCGGCGTTGACCAGAACGAGCGCAGAACCTCTACGCTCCGACACGCTTTTCAGGGCCTCGGCGGTGACTCCTTTGGTCCACGCGGCGAGACGCCGGTTCATGTTCTTAGGAAGCTTTCTGCGGCTGGTGAAGCGTTTGGTGAGGTCTTCGGCGACCACCGTGGCGGCCTCGTCCACGACCTCGTGCACCGCGGTGAAGATCTCCGTCCGCACCCGCGCCCGATGCCGGGCAGCCTGCCGGTCCCGCTTCACCGTGCCGAGGTTGTTGACCTTGATCCGGTGCGCTTTCGCGTGGTCCCCACGCCGGGCGGCGGTGTTCGCGATCGAGCAGCTTCGCCCGTCGCCGGTTACGTTCCTTCAACCGGTCCGACTCACTGGACAGCAGCACACCAAGCTGTTCACCGTGGGGCTGGCCGTCGGAGTCGGTCAAGGCTTCGGTGTAGCCCTTGTCCACACCGAGCCTCCGGTCGCCGCACGGCCGCTGCGACGACCGCATCTGCGCCGCGTCGATCTGGTAGTGCACCTCCACCCGACCACCACGCAGAATCAGCCGCAACGTACCCATCGGCGTGACCGTCGTGGACAGCGGGATCCTGACCATCCGGCGGGGCTCCAGACCCGGGACCGCCAGCCACAACCGGCCCCGCCCATCGACGGCGGTGCGGTACTTGTCGGCGCGCACCACGATCTGATCGTGGGTGCGGTTGCGGCCCCGCTTCCAATGCATGCGCATCTGCCGGGCCAGGAACGGGTCACTGGCCCACTGACCGGCTCGCAGCGCGGTGAACATCCGCTTACGCTCGCCCGGATCGTTGGTGCGTCGGCTGACCGCCCGCCGGACGTCGACCTTGGCCGCCTCCATGTTCGCTGCGATGTCGGCCATGGCGTCGCGGACCGTTTCCTTCCACGCATTCGCCAACACACCAAACCGCACGTGCGTGCCGTCGGCCAACCAGCGGTCCCGCACCTGCCGGTCTCTCAACCCGGACCCGACACCGTTGATCGAGCCGTAACGCTGCCACACCTCACTACGCACCCGACCCAACCGACGGGCCTGCTCCACCAGAACGGCGTACTTGCCAGGATTCAGTCGGATCGAGTAGGCAATCCGGGTGACCTTCACCGGTCACCCTCCACGGTCAAGTCCGCCCGTTTCAACTCCTCCTCAAAGCGGCGCAAACCGAACAGCCGACACGAGAAGGAGTTGACGATGGCCAGAAGGTCCTCGACCAACTCCTGCCGCGGAGACAGGGACTCCTGGTTGGCCACGACGATCTCGCAGCCGCCCCGCGCCGCCAGATGCTCCAGCAAGTCGAACCCGAACCGGGCCAACCTGTCCTCGTGCGCCACCACCAGCGTGGCGACCTCACCCCGGTCGACGGCGTCCATCAACGCCAAGAATTCCTTACGGCGAAGGTCCATCCCGCCGCCGACCTCACTGATCCACTCGTCCACCGCCAGACCACGAGCGAGGCAGAACTGTTGCATCGCCGCCACCTGCGACGCCAAGTCGGACTTCTGACCCGGCGACGAGACCCGGCAGTACACCACAACCTTCCGCCGGTCGGCGGCGAAGCCCGGCTGCAGCACCCTGCGCACATCCGAATCGTCGAAATACCGCTGACCCGACGGCAGACGACGGGCCGCGATCCGGCCCTCCGCCTCCCACCGGCGCACCGTGCTCACCGAACGGCCCACCCGCTCGGCAAACTCGCCAATCCGATAAACACTCCCCACAACAGTCAACTATGGATAGCTCTAGAAAGGAAAGCAACCACTAATACCTGCTCCCGAGGGACTGCGGGGTGACGGCGAGGTATTCGACCACCTCGATGCCGGTCCACACCCGGTGCTGCCAGTACGGATCCTGTTCGACACGGTTGCGGGCGGCGGTGGCGTCGGCGGCCCGCAGGACGAGGACGGAAGCGCCGAGGTCGGCCCGGGCCCCGGCGAGCAGGGCGGTGCCGTCGGCGAGCATGGCCTCGACGTGGGCGAGGTGGGCCTGCCGGTGCGGTTCCCGGCGGGTGGCGGCGTCCGCGGCGAAGGTGGCCGTGACCAGGAAGGTCGGTTCGAACCTCACGCCTCACCGCCGATGGCCTCGAGCAGCCGCCGCATCGCCACCCGGTACACCGTCTGCGGCCGGCCCGCGCCGGTGCTGACGTGCACGCCGACCTCCTCGGCGAAGCCGGCGGCCCGCAGCGACTTGAGCAGTCGGCGCGCCGAGCGCGCCTCCACCCCGTAGGCGTCGGCCAGGGCTCGCGCGGTCACCTGGTTCGGGTCCATCTGGTGCAGCGCGTCCAGCAACCGGCGGGTCGACAGCGGCCCGAGGCGGAGCTGTTCGGAGATCCGCAGGACCTCGGGCGCGGTCTCGCGGAGCCGTTGCTTCACCGGGCTCTCCCGGCTGGAGTAGATCTGCCCGTCGGGGAAGACGACGTGGGTGTCGCCGCTGCCGCGGCCGAGTGCCAGCGCCTTGCGGGCGTTGTCCTCGGCGGCGGCGATGGTGGTGCCGGCACCGAAGCCGACCGTGTGCTCGACGTCGACACCACGGAGGGTCAGCAGGGAGGCGTGGCCGGCCCGGTGCCGGGCGATGGCGCTCTCGACGGTGCCGCGGGTCGTCGTGATGAGCAGCGTCCGGTCGTCGATCGTGCCCAGCCTGCCCCGCATCCGCTCGGCGTGTTCGAGCAACGCCTCGCGCAGCCGCAGCCGTTCCCGTTCCATCTGGTACGGGTCCTGCTGGCGGCTGGCGGGCTCGGTCAGCTCGATCATCATCACCGCGATCTGGGTGGCGCGGGACTGTCGTACCTCCGCGGCGAGCCACGCCCGGCGCAGGGCGTCCCGCACGGAGGCGCGGGTGTGTTCCACCCGCCAGACCGGCACCCCGCTGTCGGCCAGGTCGCGGTGCACCGCGCCGAGGCAGGTCAGGCACGCCTCGACCGCGCCGGAGGCGTATCGCTCGCGGTGGAAGGCGGTGATCTCGTCGAGGCCGGAGAAGAGCAGGCCGGACGAGTCCGCGATGGGCAGGATCTCGGTCGGCGGGGTCAGGTCGATGTCGTGGTACGTCTCGCGGACGATGTCGGCCTCGATGGTGTCCACGCTCACCGTGGGCAGCCGTCCGCCGCTCGCCAGCAGCATCCGCGACAGTGTCCGGTAGAGGTCGATGCCGGCGTGCGGCATGTAGTCGATCTCGGCGCGCAGGTCGCCGGCGGCGGCGGCGAACGCGTACGGGATGCGCCCGGTGAAGAGCAGCACCTGGCACAGTTCGTCGAGTTCGCGGGCCAGCTCGAGGGCCTGTTCCGGCCGGGTGTACGTGCGGGCCGTCAGGTCCGTGGCGCGGCCCTCGCCCGCGGCGACCTCCTGCACGAGCCGGATCGAGTCCTCCGGACCGATGATGCCGATCACCTTGCCACCTCCACGTCGTCGCCGGTCTCGGGCGGGCTGCTCAGCGGGTGTGGACGGTGCCGACCACACCGTCGCTGACCGGCGACGCCAACAGGACCAGCGCGGACGCCACGTCCTCCGGGCGGCCCAGGGCCGCCTCGATCTCCGCGACCCGGCCGGCGTCGGTCCCGTTGGTCCGCGCCTCGTCCAGCGACCGTCGCATCAGCGGCGTGTCGATGTCGCCGGGGCACAGCGTGTGCACGCGGATCCCCTGTGGACGGAGCTGTCGGTCCAATGTGAGCGCCAGGCCGTGCAATCCACCCTTGCTCGCGCCGTAGGGTACCGAGCCGGAGCCGTTCTGCACGCCCGCCCTGGAGCCCACCAGCACGAGGACACCGGCGCCCGGGGTGAGGTGCCGCACCGCGTGCTTGGCGACGAGGAACGGCCCGGTCAGGTTGACCGCGATCACCTGCGCCCACAACTCGGCGGTGACCTCCCGGACGTCGAGGCCCTGGCCGCGCATGACACCCGCCACGTGCAGCACGGCGTCGATCCCGCCCCACTCGGCGGCGACGTCGTCGAGCGCGGCGGCGACCTCGGCCTCGACCGTCACGTCGACCCGGCGGGCGCTGGCGCTCGCCCCAGTGCGCCGGGCCGCGTCGGCGGCCCCGGCCGCGCCGTCGCCGTCGGCGTCCAGCACCGCGACCGCCGCGCCGGCCGCGGCGGCGGCGTGGACGGTGGCCAGGCCGATGCCGGAGGCGCCGCCGACGACGACCACCCGCCGGCCGGCCAGCAGGCCGGCCGGCGGAGTGTCAGCGGTCATCGCGCGACCGTGCGACGCACGGCATCCACCACGTCGGCCGCCTCGGGGACGACGGCGGCCTGCAGGGCCGGGGCGGCCGGCATCGGCACGTCCGGGGTGGCCACCCGGGCGACCGGGGCGCGCAGGTCGGCGAAGCACTCCGCGGCGGCCCGGGCGGCGATCTCGGCGCCGAACCCGCCGGTCAGGTTCGCCTCGTGGGCGACGACCAGCCGACCCGTGCGGGCCACCGAGGCGGCGACGGTGTCGAAGTCCAGCGGGTTGAGCCAGCGCAGGTCGATCACCTCGGCCTCGATGCCCTCCTCGCTGAGCTGGCCCGCGGCGTCCAGCGACGCCGAGACCATCCGGGACCACGCGACGACGGTGACGTCGGTGCCCGGGCGGACCACGCGGGCGCCGCCGACCGGTTCGACCGGGGCGTCGGTGCGGACGGGGCCGCGTGTCGGGTAGAGCATGCGCGCCTCGGCGACCACCACCGGGTCGTCGCTGACGACCGCGGTGCGCAGCATCTGGTACGCGTCGTCGGGCGTGGCCGGCAGGGCCACCCGCAACCCGGGGGTGTGCGCGAAGTACGCCTCGGGTGAGTGCGAGTGCTGGGCGCAGGCGCCGGGCGAGTAGCCCTGCTGCATCCGGATCACCAGCGGCGCCTTCCACCGGCCGTTGCTGGAGTAGTGGATGGTGGAGATCTGGTTGACGAACTGGTCCATCGCCACGAACGAGAAGTCGGCGTACATGATCTCGGCGATCGGCCGGAGGCCGGTCATCGCCGCCCCCAGGGCCATGCCGAGGAACCCGGTCTCGGAGATCGGGGTGTCGAAGATCCGCGCGGAGCCGAACCGCTTGTGCAGCCCCTTCGTGGCGCCGAACGGCCCGCCGGGCAGGGCGACGTCCTCGCCGAAGTAGACGGTGTCCTCCCGGCTGTCCAGCGCCCAGGTGAGCGCGGCGTTGACGGCCTGGATGTAGCGCAGGGACTCAGACATGGACGTGCTCCTTGACGGTCGCCGGGTCCGGGAACGGCACGGCACGGGCGGCGGTGACGGCGGCCTCCACCTCGGTGGCGACCTCGGCGTCGATCGCGTCGAGCCGGGCGGTGAGCGCGGCGTCGGCGGCCTGCCGGATCCGGGCCAGCGGCTCGCGTTCCCGGGCGGCGGCGACCTCGCCCGCCGGCCGGTAGTGCTGCACGTCGCCGCTGTAGTGGCCGACCAGCCGTTCGGTCATGGCCTCGACGATGGACGGTCCGGACCCCTCGCGGGCCCGGGTGACCGCCTCGGTGACCGCCTCGGCGACGGCGTCGGGGTCGTTGCCGTCCACCACCCGGCCGGGAATGCCGTAGCCGGCGGCCCGCTCGGCGAGCTGGCGGACGCGCACCATGTCCTCGATGCGGGACATCTCGGAGTAGACGTTGTTCTCCACGACCAGCACCAGCGGCAGGTCGAGCACCGCGGCGAGGTTGAGTGCCTCGTGGACGTTGCCCTGGTTCATCGCGCCGTCGCCGATGCTGACCACGGACACCGCGCCGCTGCCGGTGCGCCGGGCGGTGAGGGCCGCGCCGGCGGCGACGGGCACGCCCGCGCCGACGATGGAGTTCTCGCCGAGGAACCACCGGCCCGGGTCGGACAGGTACGGCGAGGCGGCCCGGCCGCCGCAGAGGGCGGAGTCGCGGCCCATCATCTCGGCGAAGAGGCCCACCATGTCCACGCCCCGGGCGATCGCCCAGCCGTGGCCGCGGTACGTGGCGGTCACGTGGTCGCCGTCGCGCAGCGGCCGGCAGGCGCCGACCGGGATCGCCTCCTGGCCGTTGCACAGGTGGATCGAGCCCGGGATCTCGCCGTCGTCCTTGAGGGCGGCCAGCCGCTCCTCGAACCGGCGGATCCGGGCCATGAGCCGATAGTCGTCCGGCAGACCCATCACACCCCCAGTGGTAGTTAGAGCCTTATTCCGGCTCGTTCGTTTTGAAGCCTAGACCAGCGCTGTAAGGCTATGGAAGAGTGCAAGAGCAAGTTTCTGGCCGTTATTGGTCTCTTATTTGGAGGCAGGTATGGAGATCACCGCCGTCGAGTCGGTGGTGCTGGGCGACGCGCACTTCGTCCAGGTGCACACATCGGACGGGCTGGTCGGCGTCGGCCAGTCGGCCTGCTGGGGCTACCCCAACGCGGTGCACGCCGTCGTGGAGGCGTTCCGTCCCCACCTGCTCGGCGCCGACCCCACCCGGATCGAGCACCACTGGCACCACCTCTACCGGATGGGACCGTTCCGGGGTTCGGTGCTCTCCGCCGCCGTCTCCGCCGTCGACCTGGCCCTGTGGGACCTGCTCGGCAAGCGCCTCGGGGTCCCGGTCTGGCAACTGCTCGGCGGCCGGGTGCGCGACCGGATCCGGCTGCACCTGCTGTTGCCCGGCACGGGGCCGGAGGCGCTGGCCGCGCAGGCTGCGGCAGCCGTGGCCGACGGCTTCACGGCGGTCAAGTTCGACCCGCTGCCGGCCGACTACGCCGACCTGTCGCTGGCCCGGCTGGTCACCGCCACCGAGGCCACCACCGCCGCGGTCCGCGACAGCGTCGGCACCGACGTGGACCTGCTCATCGAGCTGCACCGCAAGCTCACGCCCCTGCAGGCCGAGGCGGTCGTGCCCGCGTTGGCCAGGCACCTGCCGCTGCTGGTGGAGGACCCCATCCAGATCGACAGCGTCAGCAGCCAGGCCGACGTCGCCCGCCGCGCGGCGGGGGTGCCGATGGCCAACGGCGAACGCCTGCACAGCATCTGGGAGTTCAAGGAGCTGCTCGCCCAGGGCGGCGCCCAGTACGTCCGCCCCGACCTGGGCCTGGCCGGCGGGATCAGCCACGCCCGCAAGATCGCCGCACTGGCCGAGGCCCACCACGCCGCCGTGGTGAGCCACAACTGTCTCGGTCCGCTGCTGACCATGGCCTCGGTGCAGTTGGACGCGGCCATCCCGAACTTCGTGGTGCAGGAGTACTCGCCCCTGGACGACCAACTCGCCGACGGGCCCGCGCGTGCCTGCGTACGGCGGCAGGGCGGTTTCCTGCCGGTGCCGGAGGAACCGGGACTCGGCGTGACGCTGGACCTCACCGACGCCACGCCGCTCGACCTGACCGGTCGCCCGTTGACCCGGATCCCACTGCGCGCCGACGGCTCGGTCGCCTACGCGGTCTGAGTGCTCACCCCCGTGGCCCGGCGGGACGGTCCGCCGGGCCACGGGGGTGCGCGACGCCGCGCTCAGCATCCCGCGGGACGGCCCGCGTGGTGGAAGACCGGGTACGCCCACAGCGGTTCGCCGTCGGCGTCGGCGATCTCGGCGAACAGGTGCGCCAGGGACCGGGTCCAGCGGGCCTGCACGGCGGACGCGCCGGTCACCCGCCGGGCGTGCGGGTGGCCGTGCCGGGTCCGCAGCACGCAGATCAGCAGCAGCCCGTGCCGGTAGATGTGGTAGTCGTAGATGCCGGCGTCGTCGAGCAGCGCCGACATCTCCGGCCAGATCTCGGCGTGCCGGCGCTCGTACTCCTGCTCCGCCCCCGGGCGCAGCCGGTAGAGGTGGCACAGCTGGACCCCCGGCCCGGCCGCCCCGTGCGCACCGGAAACCTCCGCCGGCGGGCTCACTTGCCCGAGCCGGCCAGCGCGCCGGCCACCAACTGCCGCTGGAAGACCAGGTAGATGATCAGCACCGGCAGCAGCGCGACGATCAGACCGGCGCTGACCAGCGGCACCGACACGTCGTACTGGCCGCTGAGCAGGGAGACGCCGACCATCAACGTCTTGCTGTCCGAGCCGCCCATGATGACCAGGGGCAGCAGCAGGTCGTTCCACATCCAGACGAAGTTAAAGATGGCCAGCGCGGCCAGCGCCGGGGTCGCGATCGGCGCCAACAGGCGGAACAGGATGGTGAAGTGGCCGGCGCCGTCCACCCTGGCCGCCTCGATCAGCTCGTCGGGCACCTGCTGGAAGTAACCGGCCAGCTGGTACGTGCCCAACGGCAGGCCGAACGCCGCGTACGCCAGGATCAGGCCCTGGTACTGCCCGGACATGCCCAGGTCCAGCACGGTCTGGTACAGCGGATAGATGATCGCCTGGCTGGGGATGGTCAACGTGACGATGATCAGCAGGAAGACCAGCTTGCCGCCCCGGAAGCGCAGCTTGGTCACCGCGTACGCGACCAGCAGCGCGGCCAGCACCGACAGCACCAGCCCACCGGCGGTGGTGATCAGCGAGTTCACCAGCAGCCGCGGCATGTCCATCCGGCGGAACGCCTCGAGATAGTTCTCCAGGGTCACGCCGGCGGGCAGGCCCAGCGGGTCCCGCGCGAAGCCCGTCTGCGTCTTCAGCGAGCTGACGATGGTGAACAGCAACGGGTAGACCGCCGCGACCGCGACGACCACCAGCGCGAAGGTCAACAGGTAACGCCCCAGCCGGGCGGTGGCACGCCGGTTCATCGCGACTTCCGGGTCCCCTCTGTGAACATGTGCCGCACGCTGAGGATCGACAGCAGGGCGACGAAGACGAACAGGGCGATGCCGATGGCGGAGCCGTACCCCCGGTCCAGGAACTGGAAGGTGGTGAGGAAGACCAGGTACTCGGGGAGCATGGTGGCGTCCCCCGGCCCGCCCTGGGTCAGCGCGTAGATCAGCGGGAACAGCCAGATCAGCACGCCGGAGGCGCACAGCACGCTCCAGTAGGCGACGGTGGGCCGGAGCATCGGCACGACCACCGAGAACAGCCGCCGCCAGAAGCCCGCCCCGTCGAGATAGGCCGCCTCGAGGACCTCCTCGGGGATGGTGGCCAGGCCGGCGAGGTACGTCATCACGCCCAGACCGAACAGGCTCCACAGGGCCACCGCGACGAGCGAGAACAGGGCGCTGTAGCGGCCGTTGAGCCACTCGAGGGCCAGGGGGTCCAGCCCGACCGAGCGCAGGAAGGCGTTGAGCGGCCCGTCCGGGGCGAGGATCTGCCGGAACATGATTCCGACGACGATCGGCGCGATGGTGTACGGGATGAAGTACACGGCGCGGAAGAACTTCCAGCCCGGGGCGCGCTGGTGGATGACCACCGCCAGGACCAGGGGCAGCACGACCCAGATCGGCAACGTCGCCACCACGAGCAGCGCGTTGCGGAAACTGGAGCGCACCACCGGGTCGTCGAGCATCCGGGTGTAGTTGTCCGCGCCGGCGAACGAACTGCCACCGAAACCGCTCGACGATTCGAGGCTGGTGACCACGCCCCGGCCGAGGGGCACGAACTTGAACGCGACGGCCAGGGCCAGCGCCGGCAGCACCAGGGCGGCACCCAGCCACCACTCCCGGACCCGCGCGGCGCGGGCCGGACGGCGGGCGGGCTCGGGTGGGCGGTCCGCGACCACCGGCTCCGACACCGGCGCGGTGGAGAGGGGGCGTGTCAGCGGGCCAGGGCGCGCAGGAAACGCTCGGCGGCGGGGACGGCGGTGGCGGTGCTGGCGCCGCCCTGCTCGACGAAGACCGCGA
>NZ_JBFAAF010000078.1:0-32439 GCF_040639595.1 Micromonospora sp. NPDC023814 | reverse complement strand
CTCGCGTCGAACACCGGCGTACGACCCACCAGACCGGCCGCCATCCGCGCCGACTGCGCACCCTGACCCGGGAACACGAAGACGGGGCCGGCACCCGTTCCGGAGACGGTGCCCGTGACGAGGTTGCCCGTCGGCGTACCGGCCGCCAGCGCGTCCAGCCCCGCCAACAGCTCCGTCACGCCCACACCGACCACCGCGGCCCGCTGGTCGAACGCCGAGCGCGTGGTGGCGAGGGACCAGGCCACGGCGGCCGGGTCCAGATCCTCGTGTTGGCGGACGTGGCGGGCCAGCCGGGCGGCCTGCCCGGCGAGGGCGGCCTTGGACCGCGCGGACATGGGCCAGACGACGGCGTCCGAGGCCACGAGCGCGCGACTCCGGTCCGCGCCGGCCTCGGGCTCCGCGCTCTCGGCGGACAGTTCCTCGGCCAGCTCGATGATGACGTGCGCGTTGGTGCCGCTGATGCCGAACGACGACACCGCCGCGCGGCGGGGGCGGTCCACCGCCGGCCACGGCCGGGACTCCGTCGCCAACTCGACGGCGCCGGACGTCCAGTCGATGTGCGGGGACGGCTCGTCCACGTGCAGCGTCGCCGGGACCACGCCCTCCTGCATCGCCAGCACCATCTTGATCACGCCGGCGACGCCGGCTGCGGCCTGGGTGTGACCGATGTTCGACTTGACCGACCCGAGCAGCAGCGGCTCGTCCCGGCCCTGCCCGTACGTGGCCAGCAGCGCCTGCGCCTCGATCGGGTCACCGAGCGTCGTACCGGTGCCGTGCGCCTCCACCACGTCCACGTCGGCCGTGGTCAACCCCGCCGACGCCAGGGCCTGCCGGATCACCCGCTGCTGCGACGGACCGTTCGGCGCCGTCAAACCGTTCGACGCACCGTCCTGGTTGACCGCGCTTCCCCGCACGACCGCCAGGACCCGGTGACCGTTACGCCGCGCGTCGGACAGCCGCTCCACCAGCAGCACACCGACGCCCTCACCCCAACCCGTACCGTCCGCGCCCGCCGCGAACGCCTTGCACCGACCGTCCGCCGCCAACCCGCGCTGCCGCGAGAACTCCACGAAGAGCCCCGGCGTCGCCATGACCGTCACGCCGCCCGCCAACGCCAGGTCGCACTCGCCCCGGCGCAGCGCCTGCACCGCCAGGTGCAGCGCCACCAACGACGACGAACACGCCGTGTCCACCGACACCGCCGGCCCCTCCAACCCCAACGCGTACGCCACCCGACCCGACACCACACTCGCGGCGTTGCCCGTGCCCGCGAACCCCTCCACCTCGTCCGCACTGGCCACCATCAACAGGGCCCCATAGTCCTGACCATTCGTGCCCACGAACACCCCTGTTCGCGAACCCCGCAACACCCCCGGGTCAACCCCTGCCCGCTCCACCGCCTCCCACGACGCCTCCAGCAGCAACCGCTGCTGCGGATCCATCGCCAGGGCCTCACGCGGCGAAATCCCGAAGAAACCCGCATCAAACTCCGCCGCCTCGTAGAGGAAGGCGCCGCTGCGGACGTAGGAGGTGCCGGTGGAATAGGGGTCGGGGTCGTAGAGCCGGTCGATGTCCCAGCCACGATCGCCGGGCAGGTCGGACACGGCGTCCCGGCCGGCGTGCAGCATCTCCCAGAACCGCTCGGGGTCGTTCGCGCCGCCGGGGAAGCGGCAGGACATCGCGACGATGGCCACCGGCTCGTCGTCGCCGAGCGTCACGGGGGCGGTCTCCACCGTCGCGGCGGCCCCGCCGCCCAACTCCTCGTGCAGGTGCCGGGCGAGCGCGGTCGAGGACGGGTAGTCGAAGACCAGGGTCACCGGCAGCCGCAGCCCGGTCGCGGTGGCGAGCCGGTTGCGCAGCTCCACCGCGGTCACCGAGTCGAAGCCGAGGTCGCGGAACGCGTGGTGCGGGTCGACGGCTTCGCCGTCGGCGTACTTGAGGACCATGGCCGCCTGGTCGCGGACCAGGTCGAGCAGCGCCTGCTGACGCTCGGCGACACTCATCCGGGTGAACGCGCCGGCCGGCCCGGCCTCGTCGGCCTGCTTCGCCTCGGTGAGGCCCTTGGTCTTCGCGAGCGCCTGCGCCTCGGGGATCTCGGCGATCAGCGGCCCGGGTCGGGTCGCGGTGAACGCCACGTAGAACCGGTCCCAGGCGATGTTCGAGATGGTCAGGAACGTCTCGTCGTGCTCGACGGCCTGGTGCAGGGCCGCGACGGCGAGCCGCGGGGGCATCTCGGGCGCGCCGTGGCGGTGCAGCATCCGGCCGAACTCGCCGTCGGCCATGCCGCCGCCGCCCCAGGCGCCCCAGCCGATGGAGGTCGCGGGCAGGCCGAGGCCGCGCCGATGCTCGGCGAGGGCGTTGAGGAACGCGTTGCCGGGGGCGTAGTTGCCGACGCCGGAGCTGCCGACCGTGCCGGCCATCGAGGAGAACAGGATAAACGCGTCCAGGTTCCGGTCGCGGGTCAGCTCGTGCAGGTTCAGCGCCGCGGTGACCTTCGCGCTCAACGCGTAGTCGACCTGGTCCAGGGTCAGCGAGTTGATCACCGAGTCGTCGAGCACGGCGGCGGTGTGCACGACCGTGGTCAGCGGGTGCTCGGGCGGCACGTCCGCGAGGACGGCGGCGAGCGCCGACCGGTCGGCGGCGTCGCAGGCGGCCACGGTGACCCGGGCGCCGAGGCCGACCAGTTCGGCCTCCAGCTCCGCGATACCCTCGGCCTGCCGGCCGCGCCGGCTGAGCAGCACCAGGTGCGCAGCGCCGTTGGCGGCGAGCCAGCGGGCCATGTGCCCGCCGAGCGCGCCGGTGCCGCCGGTGACCAGGGCGGTGCCGGAGGGCCGCCACTCGCGGGTGGCGGGCGTGTCGCCGACCGGGGCGTGCAGGAGCCGCCGGCCGAACGCGCCGGCCCGCCGCAGCGCGACCTGGTCCTCCCCGTCGGTGCCGGTGACGACGCGGACCAGCCGGCGGCCGGCGGCGTCGTCCAGCTCGTCGGGGAGGTCGACCAGGCCGCCCCAGCGGTCCGGGTGTTCCAGGGCGGCGACCCGGCCGAAGCCCCAGGCGAGCTGCTGGAGCGGGTGCGGCAGCGGGTCGCCGGGGTCGGTGGAGACGGCGCCCCGGGTGAGGCACCACAGCGGTGCGCGCAGGCCCGCGTCGCCGAGCGCCTGGGTCAGGGTGACGGTGCCGGCGAAGCCGACCGGCACCGAGGGGTGGGCCGGGGCCGGCGTCTCGTCGAGCGCCAGCAGCGACAGGATCCCCGCGACGGGCGCGCCGGTGGCGGCGAACTCGCGCAGTCGGGCGGCCAGGGCCGTACGGTCCGTGCGGTCGGCGTCCAGCACGAGCGGTACGACGGTGCCGCCGTGCCGTTCCAGCGCGTCCCGGCAGAACGCGGCCTGGGCCGCGCCGGTGTCGTCGGGGCCGGTGACCAGCCACCAGGTGCCGGTGGCGGCGGGCTCGACCGGGCCGTCGGCGGCGACGGGCAGCCAGCTGTCCCGGTACCGCCAGGAGTCCACGGTGGCCTGGTCGCGGTGCCGGCGGCGCCAGGCGGCGAGGACCGGCAGCACGTCGGCGAAGGCGGCGTCCGGCACGGTCTCCGCCTCGGTCGCGTCGGCGAGTTCGGCGGTGAGGGCGGCCAGGTCTTCCGCCTCGACGGCGGCCCAGAACCGGGCGTCGACCTCGTCGTCGGCCACCGGGCCGGCCGCGCCGGCGGTGGGGGCGGTGGCGGCCGACGGCTGCGGCCAGTAGAGCTGCCGCTGGAACGGGTACGTGGGCAGGTCCCGGCGGCGGCCGGCGAGGCCGGCGAACGCGTGCCGCCAGTTCACCGGCGCTCCCCCGGCGTACACCTCGGCCAGGGCGCGGAGGAAGCGACCGAGGCCGCCCTCGTTGCGGCGGAGGGTGCCGGTGACGGTGGCCGCGCCGGGGTCGGCGGCGGCCAGCTCGACGCTCTCCTGCACGGCCATGGTGAGCACCGGGTGGGCGCTGACCTCGACGAAGGTCTGGTAGCCGGCGGCGACGAGGCTGCGCACCGCCTCGTCGAAGCGGACGGTCTGGCGCAGGTTGCGGTACCAGTAGTCGGCGTCGAGGGCGGCGGTGTCGAGCCAGTCCCCGTCCACGGTGGACCGGAACCGGACGTCGCCGGTGCGGGGACGCAGCCCGGCGAGCAGTTCCAGGAGCTGCTCGCGCAGCGGCTCGACGTGGACGGAGTGGGAGGCGTAGTCCACCGGGATGCGGCGCACCCGCACCTCGCGGGACTCGTAGTGGGCGACCAGCTCGTCCAGGGCCGCGCCGTCGCCGGAGACCACGACCGAGGTGGGGCCGTTGACGGCGGCCAGGGCGACCCGGCCGGCCCAGCGGGTGATGGTCTCCGTGGCCTCGTCGGCGGTGGTGGCGACGGAGACCATGCCGCCGTCCCCGGCGATGCCGGCGATGATCCGGCTGCGCAGGGCCACGACGGCCGCCGCGTCGTCCAGGGTGAGCGCCCCGGCGACGTGCGCGGCGGCGATCTCGCCCTGGGAGTGGCCCACGACGGCGGACGGGCGCACCCCGTACGACTCCCACAGCGCGGCGAGCGAGACGCTGACCGCGAACAGGGTGGGCTGGACGACGTCGACGCGCTCCAGGGAGGGTGCGTCCGGCGCGCCACGCACCACGTCGGTCGGCGACCAGTCGACGTACGGGCGCAGCGCCTCGGCGCAGGCGGCGAACTTCTCGGCGAAGACGGGGGCGGTGTCGAGGAGTTCAGCGGCCATGCCGACCCACTGGGATCCCTGGCCGGGGAAGACGAACGCGACCTCGCCCGGGGTGCCGGGGACGCGGGTGACGGTCTGCGGGGTGGGCCGGCCGTCGGCGAGCGCGTCGAGGGCGGCGGTCAGCTCGTCGCGGGTGGCGGCGAAGACGACGGCCCGGTGGTCGTGGGACGCGCGGGTGGCGGCCAGCGACCAGCCGACGTCGGCGAGCGTGGCGTCGTCGACGGTGTCGAGGTGGGCGCTCAGGTCCCGGGCCCGGGCGGTGAGGGCGTCGGCGGTGCGCCCGGAGAGCACCCAGGGCAGTTCCCCGGCCGGCCCGGTGGCCGCCGGCTCGGGCCGGGGTTCGTCGGCGGGTGCCTGCTCGAGGATGGTGTGCACGTTGGTGCCGCTGATCCCGAACGAGGACACGGCGGCGCGGCGGACGCCGTCGGCCGGCTCCCAGGGGCGGGCGGAGGTGAGCAGTTCGACGCCGCCGGCCGACCAGTCGACGTGGGGGGTGGGCTCGTCGACGTGCAGGGTCGGCGGCAGCACCCCGTGCCGCATGGCGAGCACCATCTTCATCACGCCGGCGACGCCGGCGGCGGCCTGGGTGTGGCCGATGTTCGACTTGATCGAGCCGAGCCAGAGCGGCCGGTCCGCGGGGCGGTCCTGCCCGTACGTGGCCAGCAACGCCTGCGCCTCGATCGGGTCGCCGAGGGTGGTGCCGGTGCCGTGTGCCTCCACCGCGTCCACCTGGTCGGCGGTCAGCCCGGCGTTGGCCAGCGCCTGCCGGATGACCCGCTGCTGGGCGGGGCCGTTGGGGGCGGTGAGTCCGTTGGAGGCGCCGTCCTGGTTGACGGCGCTACCCCGCAGCACGGCGAGGATCGGGTTGCCGTCGCGCTGGGCGTCGGAGAGCCGCTGGAGCACCAGCAGGCCGACGCCCTCGCCCCAGCCGGTGCCGTCGGCGGCGCCGGCGAACGGCTTGCACCGGCCGTCGGCGGCGAGGCCGCGCTGCCGGGAGAAGCCGACGAAGATTCCGGGGGTGGCCATCACGGTGGCGCCGCCGGCCAGGGCGAGGTCGCACTCCCCCGCCCGGAGGGCCTGCGCGGCCAGGTGCATCGCGACCAGCGACGACGAGCAGGCGGTGTCGACGGTGACCGCCGGGCCGTGCAGCCCGAAGGTGTACGCCAGCCGGCCGGAGATGACGCTGGCGGAGACGCCGGTGGCGAGGTAGTTCTCGTCGACGTCCCCGGCGGCCATCAGCAGCGAGCCGTAGTCCTGGCCGTTGGTGCCGACGTACACGCCGGTGCGACTGCCGCGCAGCGCGGTGGGGTCGATGCGGGCCCGCTCGAACGCCTCCCAGGTGCTCTCCAGCAGCAGCCGCTGCTGTGGGTCCATGGCGAGGGCCTCGCGGGGGCTGATGCCGAAGAACGCGGGGTCGAACTCGCCGGCGCCGGCGACGAAGCCGCCCTCCCGCACGTAGCTGGTGCCCGGGTGCTCGGGGTCGGGGTGGTACAGCTCGGCGAGGTTCCAGCCGCGTTCGCCGGGCATCAGGCTCATCGCGTCGGTGCCGGTGGCGACGAGGTCCCACAGCTGCTCGGGCGAGGCGACCCCGCCGGGGAACCGGCAGCTCATCGCGACGATGGCGATCGGCTCGCGGTGCAGGTGCGTGCCGTCGGCGACCACCTCGCCGGTGGTCTGGCCGGCGGTGAGGCCGTGCAGGTGGGCGGCGAGTTCGGCGACCGTGGGGTGGTCGAAGACCAGCGTGGCGGGCAGGCTCATGCCGGTCTCGGCGGTCAGCCGGTTGCGCAGCTCGACGGCGGTCAGCGAGTCGAAGCCGAGGTCGCGGAAGGTGCGGTCGGGCAGCGGTTGACCGGCCGGGTAGCCGAGCACGACCGCGGCCTGGGTGCGGACGAGGTCGGTGAGCTGCGGCAGGGACCGGCCGACCACCACGGCGCGGGCGGGCCCGGTGGGCACGGCGGGCACCCCGGGCAGGGCGGCGATCAGCGGGGTGGGCCGGCCCCAGGCGGCGGCGAGGCGTCCCCAGTCGACGTCGGCGACGGTGACCGCGGGCTCGGCGGTGTTGACCACCCGACCGAGGGCGGTGACCGCCTCGGCGGCGGGGAGCGGGTTGATGCCGCCCCGGGTGAGCCGGGCGGTCAGCGCGGCGGTCGCGGCGGCCATGCCGTCCTCGGCCCACGCGCCCCAGGCGATGGCGGTGCCGGGCAGCCCCCGGCCGCGCCGCCAGGCCGCGAACGCGTCGAGGTAGGCGTTGGCCGCCGCGTAGTTGCCCTGTCCGGCACTGCCGACGACCCCGGCGAGGGAGGAGAAGAGCACGAACGCGTCGAGGTCGCGGCCGGCGGTCGCCTCGTGCAACACCTGGGCGGCGCGGACCTTGCCGTCGAGGACGGTCTGCATGCGGGTCAGGTCGAGCCCGTCGAGGACGCCGTCGTCCACGACCCCGGCGGTGTGTACGACGGCGGTCAGCCCCGGCAGCCCGGCGACGAGGGCGTCGACCGCCTCCCGGTCGGTGACGTCGCACGCCACCACCCGCACCGCACCCAACTCGGCCACCAACTCCGCCGCACCCGGCGCGGCCGGGCCACGCCGCGAGACCAGCACCACCTCGCCGGCGCCGTTGGCCAGCAACCACCGAGCCACGTGCCGGCCCAGCGCACCCGTACCGCCGGTCACCAGCACCGTGCCGGCGGGCCGCCAGCCCGACCCGGCGGGCGGCGCGGCCGGCACCAGCCGCCGGCCGAAAGTCCCCTGTGGGCGGATCGCCACCTGGTCGTGGCCGGCGTCGGCGAGGACGGCGAGCAGCGCGTCCCCGGTGGTCCGGTCGGCGCGGGCGGGCAGGTCGACCAGGCCGCCCCAGCGGTCCGGCTGTTCGAGGGCGACGACTCGGCCCAGTCCCCAGGCCAGCGCGGGCCACGGGTCGGCGACGGTCTCGCCGCCGACGGCGACGGCGCCCCTGGTGAGGCACCAGAGCCGGCCGGGCAGGGCGGCGTCGGCGAGCGCCTGGGTGAGGGTGAGCAGCAGCGCGGCGCCGACGGAGACGGCCGGGGCGTCCGGCAGCGCCCGGTCGCCGTCGGGCAGCACGCAGAGCACCCCCGTCCAGCCCCGCTCGCCGTACCCGCGCAGCAGCTCGGCCAGCTCGGCGCGGCCGACGCCGGGGGCGACGGCGAGGGTGTCGACGTGCGCGCCCGTGCCGGCCAGCGTCCCGGCCGCACCGGCGTCGTCGGTGTCGGCGGTGACGACCAGCCAGCGGCCGGTCAGCGTCGCCGCCGCGGCGGGACGGACGAGTTCCCAGTCGATCCGGTGCGACCAGCCGTCCACGACGGCGTCGCGGTGTCGGGCCCGCCGCCACGACGACAGCACCGGCACGGCCGGGGCGAGCGCCTCGACCGCGGCGGGGTCGTCCTGCACGGCCAGGTGGGACGCCACCTCGGTCAGGTCGCCGCGTTCCACCGCCGCCCAGAAGTCGCCCTCGGCGGCGTCGGCCGGCGCGGCCTGCCCGGCGGCGCCGCCGATCTCCGGCCAGTAGCGCTGGTGCTGGAAGGCGTACGTGGGCAGGTCGACCCGCCGCGCCCCGGTGTCGGCGAACCACGGCTGCCAGGTCACCGGCACCCCGTGCACGTGCAGCTCGGCGAGCGCGGCCAGCAGCCCCTGCGGCTCGGGCCGGTCCTTGCGCTGCGCGGCGACGGCGAGCGCACCGTCCCCGTCGGGCAGGACGTCCCCGGTCATCGCGGTCAGCACGCTCTGCGGGCCGATCTCCAGGAAGGTGCCCACGCCCGCCTCGCGCAGCGCGGTGACCCCGTCGGCGTACCGGACGGCCTCGCGGACGTGCCGCACCCAGTATTCGGCGGTGCGGATCTCGTCGGCGTCGGCGATCGCGCCGGTCACGTTCGACAGGACCGGCAGCACCGGCGCGGCGAACGTGAGCCTGTCGAGCACCGCGCGGAACCTGCCGAGCATGGGCTCCATGAGCGGGCTGTGGAACGCGTGGCTGACCGTGAGCCGGCGGGTCCGCGCGCCCCGGTCCCGCCAGCGCCGCTCCACCTCGTCGAGGGTTTCGGCGGCGCCGGAGACCACGACCGAGGTCGGGCCGTTCACCGCGGCGATCCCCACCCGGTCGGCGAGCCCGTCCAGCGTGGCCAGCACGTCCGCCTCGGAGGCGGCGACGGCCAGCATCCCGCCCCCGGCGGGCAGCGCCTGCATCAGGCGGCCCCGCGCCGCCACCAGCGCGCAGGCGTGCTCCAGCGACAGCACCCCGGCCACGTGCGCGGCCGTGACCTCGCCGATCGAGTGGCCGCCCACGACGTCCGGCGCCACACCGAACGACTCGACGAGGCGGAACAGCGCCACCTCGACGGCGAACAGCCCGGCCTGCGTGAACACCGTCTGGTCCAGCAGCTCGGCCTCGGCCGTGCCCGGCGCGGCGAACAGCACCTCCCGCAGGGGGCGCGGCAGGGCCCGATCCAGGTACCCGCACGCCTCGTCCAGTGCGGCGGCGAAGGCGGGGAACTCCGCGTACAGCTCCCGGCCCATGCCGGCGCGCTGCGCGCCCTGGCCGGAGAAGAGCACCGCGAGCTGGCCGCGCGGCGACCCGGCGCCGGTGACGACGGTGCCGGCCGGCTCCCCGGCGGCGACGGCGCGCAGCCCGGCGAGCAGGTCGTCGCGGCCGGTCGCCGACACGACGGCGCGGCGGTCCAGGGTGGACCGCGAGGTGACCGACGAGAAGGCCACGTCGAGCGGGCGGAGGGTGTCGGCGGCGGCGAGCCAGGCGGCCCAGCGGCCGGCCTGCGCGGCGAGCGCGGCCGCGGACCGGGCGGAGAGCAGCACCGGGGACACCGGACGGTCGGCCACCACGGCCGGCCCGCCCTCGGCCTCGGCCGGTGCCGGGGCCTGCTCGATGATGGTGTGCGCATTGGTGCCGGACACCCCGAACGACGACACGGCGGCCCGGCGTGGCCGGTCGGCCGTGGGCCACGCGGTGGGTGCGGTGGCGAGGGTGACGGACCCGGCGGTCCAGTCGATGTGCGGAGACGGCTCGTCGACGTGCAGGGTCGGCGGCACGACACCGTGCCGGATCGCCATGACCATCTTGATCACGCCGGCGACGCCGGCGGCGGCCTGGGTGTGGCCGATGTTCGACTTGACCGAGCCGAGCAGCAGCGGCGCGGCGGCGCCCCGGTCCTGCCCGTACGTGGCCAGCAGCGCCTGCGCCTCGATGGGGTCGCCGAGCCGGGTGCCGGTGCCGTGCGCCTCCACCACGTCCACCTGCTCGGCGGTGAGCCGGGCGTTGGCCAGGGCCTGGCGGATGACGCGGACCTGGGACGGGCCGTGGGGGGCGCTCAGGCCGTTGGACGCGCCGTCCTGGTTGACGGCGCTGCCCCGCACCACGGCGAGCACGGGGTAGCCGTGCCGCTGGGCGTCGGAGAGGCGGGTGAGCAGCAGCATCCCGATCCCCTCCGACCAGGAGGTGCCGTCGGCGCCGGCGGCGAACGCCTTGCACCGGCCGTCGGCGGCGAGGCCGCGCTGCCGGCTGAAGCCGACGAAGACCGCCGGGGTGGGCATCACCGTCACGCCGCCGGCCAGCGCCAGCTCGCAGTCGCCGTTGCGCAGCGCCTGCGCGGCGAGGTGGATGGCGACCAGCGACGACGAGCAGGCGGTGTCGACGGTGACCGCCGGTCCCTCCAGCCCGAGCGTGTACGCGACGCGGCCGGAGATGACGCTGGTGGCGTTGCCGGTGAGCAGGTGCCCCTCGCCGTTCTCGGCCTGCGCCATCATGCCGTCGTAGCCGTGTGACGCCGCGCCGACGAACACCCCGGTGCGGCTGCCCCGCACCGCCGGCAGCGGCAGCCCGGCCCGCTCGAACGCCTCCCAGGAGGTCTCCAGCAGCAGCCGCTGCTGCGGGTCCATGGCGACGGCCTCGCGGGGCGAGATGCCGAACAGGTCCGCGTCGAAGTCGGCGGCGGCGTAGACGAAGCCGCCCTCGGTGACGTAGCTGGTGCCCGGGTGGTCGGGGTCGGGGTGGAAGAGGCGGTCCAGGTCCCAGCCCCGGTCGGCGGGGAACGGCCCGATCCCGTCGCCGCCGTCGCGGACGAGCTGCCACAGCGCCTCGGGGCTGTCGACCCCGCCCGGGTAGCGGCAGCTCATCGCCACGATGGCGATGGGCTCGGAGTCGCGGGCCTCCAGCTCGCGCAGCCGCCGCCGGGTACGCCGCAGCTCCGAGGTCGTACGCTTCAGGTACTCGACGTACTTCTCGTCCTCGTTGCTCACCGTGGACCTACCTCACTCGGCATGCCGATGTCGTTGCGGCTGGGGGTCACGACGTCTCCAGCTCGCGGTCGATCAGGTCGAAGATGTTCTCGGCGGTGGCCGACTCCAGGTCGTCGTCGCCGTCCGCGTCCGCCTGCCGCTCGGTCAGCCGGTCCAGCAGACCGTGCAGCCGGTCGGTGATCCGGCGGAACTCGTCGTCGGCCGGGTCGAGCCCGACGAGCGCCGCCTCCAGCCGGTCCAGCTCCCGGCCCGCCGCCGACCGGTCCCCCGCCGAGGCCACCGGGGCGAACTGCCCGGCCAGGTGGTCGGCGAGCGCGGTCGGCGTCGGGTTGTCGAAGACCAGCGTCGCCGGCAGCCGCAGCCCGGTCGCCGCGCCGAGCCGGTTGCGCAGCTCGACGGCGGTGAGCGAGTCGAAGCCGAGTTCCCGGAACGCGCGGGTCGGCTCGATGCCGGCCGGGTCGCCGTGCCCGAGGACGACCGCCACGTGCGACAGCACCAGCTCGCGCAGGGCGCGAGCCCGCTTGTCGTCGGGCAGCGCGCGCAGCGTCTCGGCGTACGCCTGCCCGTCGGTGGCCTCGCCGGCGGCGGCCCGGCGGCCCCCGGGGCGGACCATGTTGGCCAGCAGTGGGTGGACCGGCGCCCCCGGCGCGGCCACCCCGGTGATGATCTTGGCGGGCATCAGCACCGCCCGTTCGGCGCGCCAGACCGCGTCGAACAGGGCGAGGGCCTCGTCGTTGGCCAGGGCAGCCATGCCGCCCCGGTCGAGCCGGCGGATGTCGGCCGAGTCAAGGTGCCCGGTCATGCCGCTGGCCTGGGCCCAGCGCCCCCAGGCGAGGGCGACGGCCGGCAGGCCGAGGGCCCGCCGGTGCTCGGCGAGGGCGTCGAGGAACGCGTTGCCGGCGGCGTAGTTTCCCTGGCCCGGGCCGCCGAAGACGCCGGCGGCGGCCGAGAAGAGCACGAACGCGGTCAACTCGTGGCCGAGGGTGGCCTGGTGCAGGTTCCAGGCCGCGTCGACCTTGGGCCGCAGCACCGCGTCGAGCCGGTCCGGAGTGAGCGACTCGACGGTGCCGTCGTCGAGGACGCCGGCCGCGTGCACGACCGCCCGCAGCGGTTGCCGCGGATCCACCATGGACAGCACGTCCGCGACGGCGTCCGGGTCGGCCAGGTCGGCGGCGACGATCGACACGTCCGCGCCGAGCGCCTTGAGGTCGGCGAGCAACTCGTCGGCGCCCTCGGCGTCCGGGCCGCGCCGGCTGACCAGGAGCAACTGCCGGGCGTCGTGCGCGGTGACCAGGTGCCGGCAGAGCAGCGCGCCGAGGGTGCCGGTCGCGCCGGAGACCAGGACCGTGCCGTCGAGCCGGGGCGCCTGCGGGATGCTCAGGGCGAGCTTGCCGACGTGCCGGGCCTGGCTGAGGAAGCGGAACGCCTCGGGGGCGCGCCGGACGTCCCAGGTGCGCCGGGGCAGCGGCCGCAGCGCGCCGGTGGCGAAGAGCGCCATCAGCTCGGCCAGCATCGCGCCGATCCGGTCCTCGCCGGCCTCGATGAGGTCGAAGACCTGGTAGCTGGCGCCGGGGTGGTCGGCGGCGACCCGCTCCGGGTCCCGCTTGTCGGTCTTGCCCATCTCGACGAACCGGCCGTCCGGGGCGAGCAGCCCCAGCGACGCGTCGACGAACTCGCCGCTGAGCGCGTTGAGCACCACGTCGACGCCCCGCCCGTCGGTGCGGTCGCGGAACTCGTCGGCGAAGGCGAGGCTGCGGGAGGAGGCGAGGTGCGCGTCGTCGAAGCCGGTGGCGCGCAGCGCCGGCCACTTGCCGGGGCTGGCCGTGCCGTAGACCTCCGCGCCGAGGTGGCGGGCGATCTGCACGGCGGCCATGCCGACCCCGCCGGCCGCCGCGTGGACGAGCACGGACTCCCCGGCGCGCAGCCGGGCCAGCTCCACCAGGCCGTACCAGGCGGTCAGGAAGACCACCGGCACGGCGGCGGCGTCGGCGTACGACCAGCCGTCGGGGATGCGGGTGAGCAGCCGGCGGTCGGTGACCGCGGCCGAGGAGAACGAGCCGGAGAAGATGCCCATCACCCGGTCGCCGGGCGCGAGGTCGGTGACCCCCGGCCCCACGCCGAGCACCACGCCGGCGCCCTCGTTGCCCAGCACCTGCTGGTCGGGGACCATGCCGAGGGCGAGCACCACGTCCCGGAAGTTCAGCCCGGAGGCGCGCATCCCGACCAGGACGTGCCCCACCGGCAGGTCCCCGGTCGCCTTGGGGACGGGCAGCAGGGCGAGGTTCTCCAGCGTCCCCTGCTCGGTGACGTCCAGCCGCCACGACACCTCGTCGGCGGGCAGCGGCAGCACCCCGGCGTCGCGCGCCCGGGCCAGCCGGGGCACCAGCAGGGCGCCGTCGCGGACCGCGAGCTGCGGCTCGCCGGAGGCGACGGCCGCCGGGACCGCCGCGAGGGAGGCGGCGGAGTCGTCGGTGTCGACCAGCGTGAACCGGCCGGGGTGCTCGGACTGCGCCGAGCGGACGAGCCCCCACAGGCTCGCCCGGGCCAGGTCGCGGGGGGCCTCGCCGGGGGCGGCGCCGACCGCGCACCGGGTGTGCAGGACCAGCCGGGCCCGCTCCAGCCGCGGCTCGCCGAGCCAACCCTGAACGAGCGCGAGCGCGTCCCGGGCCGCCTCGTGCGCGGCCGCACCGGTCCGGTCCGGGTCCGGGTCCGTGCCGGACCGCAGGTCCAGCACCACATCGGGTACGTCCCCGTACCGCTCGATCGCGGCGACCAGCGTCGCCAGGTCGGCGTGGCCGCGCACCGGGTGCCCGGCGGCGGCCAGCGACTCGGCAAGGCCGAGGTCATCGTCGCCGAGCAGCGCCCAGCGGGTGTCTCCCGCCACCGCGTCGGGGGCCGGCAGCGGCATCCAGTCCAGGTGGAACACCGAGGTGCGGCGCAGCGCGGCAGCCTCGTCGGCCCGGCCCGCGGCGACCGGCCGGAAGGTCAGCGACTCGACGGTGGCGACCGGTTGGCCGGCGGTGTCGGCGAGGGCGACCGCGACCGTGTCCGCGCCGAGGGGCCGCAGCCGCACCCGCAGGCGGGTGGCGCCGTGGGCGTGCAGGGCGACCGAGCGGAACGCGAACGGCATCCAGCCCGCGCCGGAGGTGTCCGCCGCGTCGCCGAGCAGCGCGGTGACCCCGCTGGCCTGGAGGGCCGCGTCGAACAGGGCGGGGTGCAGCCCGAACCGGGACGCGTCGGCGGTCGCCTCGTCGGGGAGGGCCACCTCGGCGTAGACCTCGTCGTCGCCGCGCCACACGCGGCGCAGGCCCCGGAAGGCGGGGCCGTAGCCGAGGCCGCCGTCGGCCATCCGGGCGTACCAGGCGTCGAGGTCGGTGTCGACCTCGACGGCGTCGGCCGGCGGCCACTCCCCGGGCACGGCCGTCGGGGCGGGCAGGTGCGGCAACAGCATGCCCTCGGCGTGCCGGGTCCAATCGGCGTCGCCGCCGTCCTCGGGGCGGGAGTGCACGGTCACGGCGCGCTCGCCGGTGTCGCTCGGCGGGCCCACCCGCACCTGCACCTGCACCGCGCCGCTCGCGGGGAGCACCATCGGGTTGATCAGCGTCAGGTCGCCCACCTGGCCGGCGTCGACCTCGTCGCCGGCCCGGACCACCATGTCGACGACGCCGGTGCCCGGGACGATCACCACCCCGCCGACGGCGTGGTCGGCGAGCCACGGGTGGGTACGCACCGACAGCCGCCCGGTCAGCACCACCGTCCGGTCGTCGGCCACCGGCACGGCCGCGCTGAGCAGCGGGTGCCCGGCGTCCTGGAGGCCGGCGGAGCCGACGTCCCGCACCCGGTGCGCGGGCGCCTCCAGCCAGTAGCGCCCCCGGTCGAAGGCGTACGTGGGCAGGTCGACGGTGTCGGTCTCGGCGAGGACGGCGGTCAGGTCGACGGGCAGGCCGATCGCGTGCGCCGTGGCCAGGTTCGTCAGCAACCGCGTCGCGTCGTCGTCACCCCGGCGCAGGCTGCCCAGGATGTGACCGGTGACGCCGGCATCGTCCAGGATCGCCGTGACCGGCATGGTCAGCACCGGATGCGGAGAGATCTCCACGAACGTCGTGTGACCCGCCGCGACGGCGACCCGCACGGCCGGGTCGAACTGCACCGTCTGCCGCAGGTTGTCATACCAGTAGTCAGCCGTCATCGACGCCGGATCCACCCAATCACCCGTCAACGTCGACACCAGGCGGGTGTGACCCTGCTGCGGGGCGACGTCGGCCAAGTCGGCGCGCAACTGCTCCGCGACGTCCTGCACCGCCACCGAGTGGGAGGCGTAGTCCACCGGAATCAGGCGGGCCCGCACACCGTCGGCCTGACACGCCTCGACCAGATCGGCCACAGGCTGCGGCGGACCCGACACCACGACGGTGGAGGGGCCGTTGACGGCGGCCACCCCCACACCCGGGAAACCCGCGAGACGGGCGGCGACCGCATCGGCGGACAGATCCACCGACGCCATCGTCCCCGTCCCCCGCAGCACCGTCAGCGCCCGCGACCGCAGCGCCACCGCCTTCGCCGCATCCTCAAGGCTCAGAATGCCGGCCACGCACGCGGCACCGATCTCACCCTGCGAGTGACCGATCACCACCGCCGGAGTCACCCCGACGTGCCGCCACACCGCGGCCAGGGCAACGCCGACGGCCCACAGGACCGGCTGCACGACCTCGACCCGCTCAAGCCACGACTCGTCCTCGCCCGTCAGCACCGACACCAGGTCCACGTCGAGGTACGGGGCGAGAGCCCGCTGACACTCCGCCAGCCTCGCGTCGAACACCGGCGTACGACCCACCAGACCCGCCGCCATCCGCGCCGACTGCGCGCCCTGACCCGGGAACACGAACACCGGACCCGCGCCCGTGCCGGTGACCGTGTCGGTGACGAGGTTCCCGGCCGGCGAACCGGCCGCCAGCGCGTCCAGCCCCGACAGCAACTCCTCGACGCTCGCGCCGACCACCGCCGCCCGCTGATCGAACAGCGACCGCGTCGTGGCCAGGGACCAGCCCACCGCCGCCGGAGCCACGTCACCGCACTCGCGCACGTACTCCGCCAGCCGCGCCGCCTGACCCGCCAGAGCCCCCTTCGACCGCGCCGACACCGACCACACCAGGACATCGGAGGCGACCAGCGCCGGGCCCCGGTCCGGACCGGGCTCGGGCTCCGCGCTCTCGGCGGACAGCTCCTCGGCCAGCTCGATGATCACGTGCGCGTTGGTGCCGGACATGCCGAACGACGACACCGCCGCCCGCCTCGGCCGCTCCACCGCGGGCCACGGCCGCGCCTCGACCGCCAGCTCCACGGCGCCGGCGGTCCAGTCGATGTGCGGGGACGGCTCGTCCACGTGCAGCGTCGCCGGGACCACGCCCTCCCGCATGGCCTGCACCATCTTGATCACGCCCGCCACACCCGATGCGGCCTGCGTGTGCCCGATGTTCGACTTGATCGAGCCGAGCAGCAGCGGCTCGTGCCCTTCCCGGCCCTGCCCGTAGGTGGCGAGCAGCGCCTGCGCCTCGATCGGGTCGCCGAGCGTGGTGCCGGTGCCGTGCGCCTCGACCACGTCGACGTCGGCCGTGGACAGCCGCGCCGAGGCGAGGGCCTGCCGGATCACCCGCTGCTGCGACGGACCGTTCGGCGCCGTCAAACCGTTCGACGCACCGTCCTGGTTGACCGCGCTCCCCCGCACGACCGCCAGGACCCGGTGACCGTTACGCCGCGCGTCGGACAGCCGCTCCACCAGCAGCACACCGACGCCCTCACCCCAACCCGTACCGTCCGCACCCCCAGCGAACGCCTTGCACCGGCCGTCGGGGGCCAGGCCCCGCTGCCGGGAGAACTCGAGGAAGGTGCCAGGGGTGGCCATGACCGTGACACCGCCGGCGAGGGCAAGGTCGCACTCGCCACGCCGCAGCGACTGCACCGCCAGGTGCAGCGCCACCAACGACGACGAACACGCCGTGTCCACCGACACCGCCGGCCCCTCCAACCCCAACGCGTACGCCACCCGACCCGACACCACACTCGCGGCGTTCCCGGTCGCCGCGAACCCCTCCACCTCGTCCGCGGCCACCGCCAACAGGGCCCCATAGTCCTGACCATTCGTGCCCACGAACACCCCTGTTCGCGAACCCCGCAACACCCCCGGGTCAACCCCTGCCCGCTCCACCGCCTCCCACGACGCCTCCAGCAGCAACCGCTGCTGCGGATCCATCGCGACAGCCTCACGCGGCGAGATCCCGAAGAACCCGGCGTCGAACTCCGCGGCCCCGGACAGGAATCCGCCCTTGTCCGTGTAGGAGGTGCCGGGGTTGGCCGGGTCGGGGTCGTAGAGCCGGTCGAGGTCCCAGCCCCGGTCGGCGGGGAAGTCGCCGATGGCGTCGACGCCGTCGGCGACGAGCCGCCACAGCTGCTCGGGGTCGTCGGCGCCGCCCGGGTAGCGGCAGGCCATGGCGACGATGGCCACCGGCTCGTCGTCGTCCACCGTGGTCGGCACGGCGACGGCGGTCGGGGCGGCGTCGGCGTCGAAGAGGCCGGCGAGCAGGAAGCGGGCCAGCACGACCGGGGTGGGGTGGTCGAAGACCAGGGTGGTGGGCAGCGCCTGCCCGGTGGCGGCGACGAGCCGGTTGCGCAGCTCCACCGCGGTCAGCGAGTCGAAGCCGAGGTCGCGGAACGCGGTGGTCGCCGGGACGGCGGCGGCCCCGCCGTCGTGGCCGAGCACGTCGGCGGCGAGGTCGCGGACCAGGTCGGCGACGGTCTCCTCCCGCCGGGCCGGGGTCAGCCCGACGAGCCGCCGGCGCAGGGTCGCCGCCGGGCCCTCGTCGCCGTCGTCGACCGGGGCGCCGCCGTCGAGGGCGGCCCGCGCCTCCGGTACGCCCTCCAGCAGCGGCCGGCGTCGGGCGGAGGCGTACGCCGGGGCGAACCGGGACCAGTCGACGTCGGCCACGGTCACGGTGACGTCGTCGTGGTCCAGGGCCTGCGGCAACGCGCCCAGGGCCACGGTCGGGTCCATCGCGGGCAGGCCCCGGCGGCGCAGGTTCTGCTCCGCGTCGGCCGCATGCATGCCGCCGTCGGACCACGGTCCCCAGGCGATGGCGGTGCCGGCCCGGCCGTCCGCCCGCCGCTGCTGCACGAGCGCGTCCAGGTACGCGTTGCCGGCCGCGTACCCGGCCTGGCCGCCGCTGCCCCAGGTGGCGGCGATGGACGAGTAGACGACGAAGGCGTCCAGCTCCCGGTCGGCGAGGAGGTCGGCGAGGTGGGCGGCCCCGGCGGTCTTGCCGAGGGTCACCTCGGCCAACTCGGCGGGGGTGACCTCGGCCAGCGGGGTGCTCTGCGCGAGGCCGGCGGTGTGCACGACGGTGCGCACGGGCGGGCCGTCAGCCTCGATCCGGTCGAGCAGGTCGGCGACGGCGGCCCGGTCGGCGATGTCGCACGCGGCGACAGTGACCCGGGCGCCGAGACCGGTCAGCTCGGCTTCCAGCTCGGCGGCGCCGGGGGCGTCCGGTCCGCGCCGGCTGACCAGCACGACGTGCTCGGCTCCGGCGCCGGCGAGCCAGCGGGCGGCGCGGGCGCCGAGCCCGCCGGTCCCGCCAGTGATCAGCGCCGCGCCGGTGGGCGTGAACCGGCGCGCCGGGGGGCGGTCACCGACGGCGGCGCGGACCAGGCGGCGGACGAAGACGCCGGGGCCGCGTACCGCGAGCTGGTCCTCGCCGGTCGATCCGGTGAGGATCGCGGAGAGCCGGCCGCCGGTGCGGTGGTCGGGGCGGGGCGGCAGGTCGACGAGGCCGCCCCAGCGGTGCGGGGCCTCGACGCCCACCACCCGGCCGAGGCCCCAGATCGCGGCCTGCGCGGGGTCGGTGACCCGGTCGTAGGAGGCGGCGGCGACGGCGCCCCGGGTGACCAGCCACAGGGGGGCGTCGACCCCGGCGTCGCCGAGCGCCTGCACGAGCGCGAGGGTGGCGGCCAGGCCGGGCAGGACCGAGACGTCGCCGGCCGGCGGCTCCCCGGCGAGCAGGGAGACGATCCCGGCGAGGTCGGCACCGGCAAGGGACGCGGCGAGGCCGGCCCGTTCGGCGCCCGCGTCGACCGCCAGCGGCAGCACGTCGGCGCCGGCGCCGGTCAGCGCGGCCCGGACGGTCTCGGCGGCGGGGTCGTCGGCGGCGCCGGCGGGCAGCGCCAGCAGCCACGTGCCGGTCAGCCGGGCGGGGGCGGGCTCGGGGGTCACCTGCCAGTCGGCCCGGTAGCGCCAGCCGTCGAGCACGGAGTGTTCGTGCCGCTGCCGCCGCCAGTCGGCGAGGACGGGCAGCAGGGTACGCAGCGACTCGGCGGCAGCCTCGTCGGTGACGGCGAGGGTGTCCCGCAGCGCGTCGAGGTCGGCCCGTTCGACGGCCGCCCAGAACCGCTGGTCGAGCACGCCGGTCCCGGCGGCGGTGGCCGCGTCGGCGGGCGCCTCGGCCGGCACCCAGTAGTGCTGCCGCTCGAACGGGTAGGTGGGCAGGCCGACGAGCCGGCCGGGCCGGTCGGCGAAGAGGTCCGCCCAGCGCACCGGCGTGCCGGCGACGTGGAGCTGGGCGAGGGCGGCGAGCAGGGCGCGGCGGTCCGGGCGGTCCCGGCGCAGCACCGGCACGACCACGGCGGGGACGGCGTCGGTGGCCTCGACCTCGGCGAGGGTCTCCTGGGTGGTGGCGGTGAGGGCGGCGTCGGGGCCGACCTCGACGAAGGTGCCGACGCCGTGGGCGCGCAGGGTGCGTACGCCGTCGGCGAAGCGGACCGCCTCCCGGACGTGCCGCACCCAGTAGCCGGGGTCGGTGAGCTGCGCCGGATCGGCCAGCTCGCCGGTCAGGTTGGACACGACCGGCAGGGTGGGGGCGCGCAGGTCGAGCCCGGCGGCGACGGCGGCGAACTCGGCAAGCATCGGCTCCATCAGCGGGCTGTGGAAGGCGTGGCTGACCCGCAGCCGGCGCACCTTCACCCCCCGGCCGGTCCAGAGTGCGGCCAGCTCGTCGATGGTCGCGCCGTCGCCGGACAGGACGACGGCGGTGGGCCCGTTGACGGCGGCGACGGCGACCCGGTCGGTCAGCTCGGCGATCGACTCGGCGACCCGGGTCTCGTCGGCGGCGACGGCGAGCATCGCCCCGCCGGCGGGCAGGGCCTGCATGAGGCGGCCGCGGGCGGCGACGAGGGCGCAGGCGTCGTCGAGGGTCAGCACCCCGGCCACGTGGGCGGCGGTCAGCTCGCCGACGGAGTGCCCGGCGACCATGTCGGGGGCCAGCCCCCAGGAGCCGAGCAGCCGGTGCAGCGCCACCTCGACGGCGAAGAGCGCGGCCTGGGTGAAGACGGTCTGGTCGAGCAGCGCCGCCTCGTCGGTGCCGGGCTCGGCGAACAGCAGCGGCTTCAGCGGCCGGGGCAGCCGGTGGTCGAGGTGGGCGCAGACCTCGTCGAGCGCCGCCGCGAAGACCGGGTACGCCTCGTACAGGTCCCGGCCCGCGCCGGCGCGCTGGGCGCCCTGGCCGGAGAAGAGGAACGCGACCCCGCCGCGTTCGGCGGCGGCGCCGGTGACCAGGCCGGGTGCGGGCCGGTCGTCGGCGAGGGCGTGCAGGGCGGTGAGCAGGCCGTCCCGGTCGTCGGCGAGGACGACCGCCCGGTGCTCCAGGGGCGAGCGGGACACGGCCGAGGTCCAGGCGACGTCCGCCGGTCGCAGGTCGGCGTCGTCGGCGACGTACCGGAACCAGCGCTCGGCCTGGCCACGCAGCGCGGCGCGGGTGCGGCCGGTGAGCAGCACGGGTGCGGGCGCGGGGAGGTCCGGCCGGTCGGCCTCGGCGGCGGCGGGCTCGGGCTGTTCGAGGATGAGGTGGGTGTTGGTGCCGCTCATCCCGAACGAGGACACGGCGGCGCGGCGCGGCCGGTCCACCGCCGGCCACGGGGTGGCCTCGGTGACCAGGGTGACCGCGCCGGCGGCCCAGTCGACGTGCGGGGTGGGTTCGTCGACGTGCAGGGTGGCCGGCACGATCCCGTGCCGCATCGCCTGCACCATCTTGATCACCCCGGCGATGCCGGCGGCGGCCTGGGTGTGGCCGATGTTCGACTTGATCGAGCCGAGCAGCAGCGGCGCGGCGTCGCCGCGCTCCTGGCCGTAGGTGGCGAGCAGCGCCTGGGCCTCGATCGGGTCGCCGAGGGCGGTGCCGGTGCCGTGCGCCTCCACCACGTCAACCAGGTCGGGGGTGAGCTTCGCGCCGGCCAGGGCCTGCCGGATCACCCGCTGCTGGGACGGGCCGTTGGGGGCGGTGAGGCCGTTCGACGCGCCGTCCTGGTTGACGGCGGAGCTGCGGATGATCCCGAGCACGGGGTGGCCGTTGCGGCGGGCGTCGCTGAGCCGTTCGAGCAGCAGCATGCCGACGCCCTCGGACCAGCCGGTGCCGTCGGCGGACGCGGCGAACGACTTGCACCGGCCATCGGCGGCGAGGCCGCGCTGCCGGGAGAACTCCACGAACGGGCCGGGGGTGGCCAGCACGGTCGCGCCGCCGGCCAGGGCGAGGCCGCACTCCCGCTGGCGCAGCGCCTGGCAGGCGAGGTGGATGGCGACCGACGCCGACGAGCAGGCGGTGTCCACCGTGACCGTGGGGCCCTCCAGCCCGAACGTGTACGCCAGCCGGCCGGAGACGACGCTGGCGGCGGTGCCGGTCAGCACGTACCCCTCGACGCCGGGCGCCCGGTGCAGCACGGCGGCGTAGTCCTGGCCGGAGGTGCCGACGAAGACGCCGGAGCGGCTGCCGCGCAGCGACAGCGGGGCGATGCCGGCCCGCTCGAACAGCTCCCAGGTGACCTCCAGCAGCAACCGCTGCTGCGGGTCCATGGCGACGGCCTCGCGCGGCGAGATGCCGAACAGCGCGGCGTCGAACTGCCCCGCGTCGGGCAGGAACCCGCCGGCGGTGGTGTACGAGGTGCCGGGGTTGTCGGGATCGGCGTGGTAGAGCCGCTCCAGGTCCCAGCCCCGGTCGGTGGGGAAGTCGCCGATGGCGTCCCCGCCGGACGAGACGAACTGCCAGAGGTCCTCGGGCGAGTTGATGCCGCCCGGGTAGCGGCAGCCCATCGCCACGATCGCCACCGGTTCGGACTCCTCGGCGGTGACCTCGCGGAGCCGTTGGCGGGTCTGGTGCAGCTCGGCGACGACCCGCGTCAGGTATTCGCGCAGCCGCTCTTCGTCCGCCATGACATCTCGCTTTCTCGTGACACCACAGGTCCTGCGGGCTCAGGAGAGCCCGAGGTCCTGGTCGATGAGGTCGAACAGCTCCTGGTTGCTGGCCACCCGCAGCCGGTCCGCCACCTCGGCGGTCTCCTCTCGGCGTTCCTCGGCGGCGCCGAGTCGTTCGAGCAGGCTGTGCAACCGCATCGTGATCCGCACCCGGCCGATGTCGTCCGGGTCGCGCAGCGCGAGGGCGCTCTCCAACTGGTCCAGCTCCGCCAGGGTCGGCAACGCCTCCACCGACGCCTCGCTGAGCAGCTCGGCCCGGAGGTGCTCGGCGAGCGCCTGCGGGGTCGGGTAGTCGAAGACCACCGAGCTGGGCAGGCTCAGGCCGGTCGACCGGGCGAGCCGGCCGCGCAGTTCCACCGCGGTCAGCGAGTCGAACCCGAGGTCCCGGAAGGGCCGGCCGGCCTCCACGGCGTACGGGCTGTCGTGCCCGATGACCTCGCCGGCCGCGGTGCGGATCAGGTCCACCAGCACCCGGGCCTGTTCGGCCGGCGTGAGCTCGCCGAGCCGCTTGCGCAGGTCGGCGGCGACCAGGTCGCCGTCCTCGGCGTCCGCCCGCTCCGCGGCGGCCTGGGCGGCCACCTCGGCGATCTCGCTGATCAGCGGCCGGGGCCGGGCGGAGGCGAACACCGGGGCGAAGCGGTCCCAGTCGACGTCGGCGACGGTGAGGGCGGTGTCGTCGCCGGTGAGGCCGGCGCGCAGGGCGGCCATCGCGGGTTCCCGGTCGAGCAGGGACACCCCGCGCCGGCTCATCGCCGCCGCGTGCGCGTCGGTCACCATGCCGCCGCCGGCCCACGGTCCCCAGTTGACCGAGAGGACCCGGGTCCGACCCGCCGGCCGCGACTGCGCCCAGGCGTCCAGGAAGGCGTTGCCGGCGGCGTACGCCCCGTGGTCGCCGACGCCCCAGACGGCGGCGATGGAGGAGAAGTGGACGACCAGCTCGAGCGGCTCGGGGTCGAGGAACTCGGCCAGGTGCCGGGCGCCGGCGATCTTGCCGGACACCACGTCGGCGAGTTCCGCCTCGGTCACCGCGGCGACCGGGTTGAGCCGCCCCACGCCGGCGGCGTGCACCACGGCGTGCACGGTCTCGCCGTCGGCGCGCAGCCCTTCGACGAGGTCGGCGACCGCGTCCCGGTCGGCCAGGTCGCAGGCCAGCACCCGGGCCTGGGCGCCGAGGGCGGCCAGTTCCGCCACCGCCTCGTCGGCGCCGGGGGCCGCCGCGCCGCGCCGGCTGACCAGCAGCAGCCGCCGCGCGCCGTGCCGGGCGAACCAGGCGGCGGCGTACCGGCCGACGGCGCCGGTGCCGCCGGTGACCAGGACGGTGCCCGGCGGCTGCCAGTCGCCCGGGGCCTCGGCCCGGGGCGCGCGGGCCAGCCGCCGCAGGTACGTCCCGGAGTCCCGCACCGCGAGCTGGTCCTCGTGTCCGGCGGCGGTCAGCGCCGCCAGGACGCGCTCGGCGGCGGCGGTGTCCACGGTGGCGGGCAGGTCCAGCAGGCCGCCCCAGTGCCGGGGGTGCTCCAGCGCGGTCACCAGGCCGAGGCCCCACGTGGTGGCCTGCGCGGGGTGCACGACCGGGTCGTCGGCCGCGGTGCTGACGGCCTGCCGGGTGAGCAGCCACAGCGGCACCGGCGGCAGGGTGTCCGTGACCGCCTGCACCAGGGCCAGGTTCGCGGTCAGGCCCACGGGCACGGCGGGCCGGTCGGGGTGCGCCCGCTCGTCGAGCGCGAGCAGCGACACGATCCGGGTCGGCGGGACGCCGGCCAACTGCTCGGCGAGCGCCGCCCGGTCGGTGGTCGCCGGGTCGACGGTGAGCAGCCGCACGGTGCCGCCGCGCGCGGCGACCAGCTCGGCGAGCCGGTCGACGACCGGCTGGTCCGTCCCGGTGTGGACGACGGTCCACCCGCCGTCGACGACGCCCGCCGCGAGGGCCTCGGGGCGCCAGGTGATCCGGTACCGCCAGCCGCCGGCGAGGGTGTCCTCCTGCTGCTGGCGTCGCCACTGCGCCAGCTCCGGCAGCAGGTCCCGCAGCGGCCGGTCGGGGTCGACGCCGAGCCGGCCGGCGAGCGCGTCGCCGTCGCCGGCCGTCACGGCCTGCCAGAACGCCGCGTCGACGTCGTCCTGCGGGGCGGCGGGGGGGTCGGCCGCCGCCGCGTCGAGGGTCGGCCAGAAGCGCTGGTGGGCGAACGCGTACGTGGGCAGGTCCACCGGGCCGGCGCCGGGCAGCAGCCGCGACCAGCGGACGGCCACGCCCTGGCAGTGCAGCCGGGCGACCGCGCCGAGCAGGGTGGCCACCTCGTCCTGGCCGGGCCGCTGCACGCCGGTCACGGTGACCGGGGCGTCGGCCGGCAGCGCGTCGGCGGTCAGGGCGGTCAGCACCGTGTCCGGCCCGATCTCCAGGAACCGGGTCACCCCGTTGGCGTGCAGGTGGGTGACGGTGTCGGCGAAGCGGACCGCCTCGCGGACGTGCCGGACCCAGTAGTCGGGGGTGCACAGCGTGTCGGCGTCGACGACCGTGCCGGTCAGGTTCGACACCAGTGGCACCGCCGGCGGGGCGTACGACAGGGTCGCCGCCACGGCCGCGAAGTCGGCGAGCATCGGCTCCATCAGCGGGCTGTGGAAGGCGTGGCTGACCCGCAGCCGCTTGGTCCGCACGCCGAGGCCGGCGAAGTGGTCCGCCAGCCCGGTCAGCGCGTCCTCCGCCCCGGCGACGACGACGGCCGCCGGCCCGTTCACCGCGGCGACGTCGACCCGTCCCTCCGTGCCGGTCAGCGCCCGCCGCACGTCGACCTCGGGCGCGGCGACGGCGAGCATCCCGCCGCCGGCGGGCAGGGCCTGCATCAGCCGGCCCCGGTTGCCGACGAGCGTGCACGCGTCGGGCAGGGAGAGCACCCCGGCCACGTGGGCGGCGACGATCTCCCCCACCGAGTGGCCGGCCACGAGGTCGGGCCGGATCCCCCAGTCTGCGAGCAGCCGGAACAGCGCCACCTCGACCGCGAAGAGTCCCGCCTGGGTGAAGACCGTCTGGTCGAGCAGGTCGGCCTCGGCAGAGCCGGGCTCGGCGAACAGCACCTCGCGCAGCGGTCGCGGCAGGTGCGCGTCGAGGTGCTGGCACGCCTCGTCGAGGGCCTCGGCGAAGACTCCGAACGCCTCGTACAGCTGGCGCCCCATCCCGGCGTGCTGGGCGCCCTGGCCGGAGAAGAGCACCGCAAGCGCGCCGCCGGGCTCGGCGACGCCCCGGGTGAGGCCCGAGTGTTCCTGCCCGGCGGCGAGGGCCCGCAGCCCGGCGAGGGCGGCGTCCGCGTCGGCGGCGAGCAGCACCGCGCGGTGCCGCAGCGGGGACCGGCCGGTGGCCAGGCCCCGGGCGACATCGGCGGCGGGGGTGGCGCTCCACGGCAGCCAGTCGGCCAGCCGGGCCGCCTGGGCCGGCAGGTTGTCCGCGGCGTCGGCCGAGACGACCCAGGGCAGCACCGGCAGCCGGGCGGGTGACCCGTCGGCCGGGCGGGACGCCCCGGTGTCGGCCGGCGGCGCGGTCGGCGCCTGTTCGAGGATGACGTGCACGTTGGTGCCGCTGACCCCGAACGACGACACGCCGGCCCGGCGCGGCCGGTCCACCTGCGGCCAGGGCCGCGGGTCGGTCAGCAGCGCGACCGCGCCCGCCGACCAGTCGACGTGCGGCGACGGCTCGTCCACGTGCAGGGTGGGCGGCAGCAGGTCGTGCTGGAGCGCCATCACCATCTTGATCACGCCGGACACGCCCGCGGCGGCCTGGGTGTGGCCGATGTTCGACTTGACGGAGCCGAGCAGCAGCGGCCGGTCGGCGGGCCGGTCCTGCCCGTACGTGGCGAGCAGCGCCTGCGCCTCGATGGGGTCGCCGAGGCGGGTGCCGGTGCCGTGCCCGTCGACCGCGTCCACGTCGGCCGTGGACAGCCGCGCGTTGGCCAGCGCCTGGCGGATCACCCGTTCCTGGGCGGGCCCGTTGGGCGCGGTCAGTCCGTTGCTGGCGCCGTCCTGGTTCATCGCCGAGCCGCGCACGACGGCGAGGATCCGCCGGCCCTCGCGCTGGGCGTCGGAGAGCCGCTGCAACAGCACCAGGCCGACGCCCTCGCCCCAGCCGGTGCCGTCGGCGGCCCCGGCGAACGACTTGCACCGGCCGTCGAGGGCGAGCCCCCGCTGCCGGGCGAACTCCAGGAACGGCCCGGGGGTGGCCATCACCGTCACCCCGCCGGCGACCGCGAGGTCGCACTCGCCCTGCCGCAGCGACTGGCACGCCAGGTGCAGCGCCACCAGCGAGGACGAGCAGGCGGTGTCGACGCTGACGGCGGGCCCCTGCAACCCGAAGTGGTACGCCAGCCGCCCGCTGATGACGGCGGCGACGTTGCCGGTGGCCTGGAAGCCCTCGGTCTCGGCGCGCGCCGCCAGCAGCAGCGTCGCGTAGTCCTGGCCGTTGGTGCCGACGAACACCCCGGTGTTGGTCTCCCGCATGTCGGCGGGCGCGGTGCCGGTCCGCTCGAACAGCTCCCAGGCGCTCTCCAGCAGCAGCCGCTGCTGGGGGTCCATCACCAGCGCCTCGCGCGGGGAGATGCCGAACAGGGCGGCGTCGAAGCCGGCGGCGTCGGCGAGGAAGCCGCCCTCCCGGACGTACGAGGTGCCAGGCCGGTCGGGATCCGGGTGGTAGATGGCGTCCAGGTCCCAGCCCCGGTCGGTCGGGAACTCCGCGATCCCGTCGCGCCCCTCGCTGACGAGTCGCCACAGGTCCTCCGGGCCGGCGACGCCGCCCGGGTACCGGCAGCTCATCGAGACGACGGCGATCGGCTCGTCCAGCGCGGCGGCGGCCCGCACGGCCGGGGTCGCCGCGGCCTCGTCGCCGGTGATCCGGGTGACCAGGTGGTCGGCGAGGGCCGTGGGCGTCGGCCGGTCGAACACCAGCGTCGCGGGCAGGGTCAGGCCCACCGCCTCGGCGAGCCGGTTGCGCATCTCGACGGCGCTCAGCGAGTCGAAGCCGATCTCCCGGAACGACCGGTCCGCCGCCAGTGCCTGCGGCGAGGGCAGTCGCAGCACCGCCGCCGCGTGGACGCGCACCAGGTCCAGCAGGAGCCGGCGCCGCTCCGAGGCGGCGAGGCCGGCGAGCCGGCCGCGCAGCGGGGACGCCTCCCGCGTCTCGTCGTCGTCCCCGGAGCGGGCGGCGGCGAGGACGCGGGCCACCTCGGGGATGTCGCCGATCAGGGGCCGGGGTCGGGCCAGCGCGAAGGTCTGGAGGAACCGGTCCCAGGCGATGTCGGCGACGGTGAGGACGGACTCGTCCCGTTCCAGCGCCCCGGCCAGCACCGAGACCGCCAGGTCCGGGTGCATCGGCCGGACGCCGGAGCGGAACATCTGGTCGGCGGCGCCCTCGGTCTCCACCATGCCGCCGCCGTCCCAGGCGCCCCACGCCAGTGCGGTGCCGGGCAGCCCGCGCCGGCGCCGGTCCTCGGCGAGCGCGTCGAGGAAGGCGTTGCCGGCGGCATACGCGCCCTGGTGGCCACCGCCCCAGACGCCGGCGCCGGAGGAGAAGAGCACGAACGCGGTCAGGTCCGGGCCGAGGACCTCGTCGAGGTTGACCGCCCCGGCGACCTTGGCGTGCAGGGCGGCAGCCAACTCGGCGAGGTCGGTGTCGGCCAGCGCGCCGGCGTGCGGCACACCGGCGGCGTGGAACACCGCGTCGATCCGGATGTCGCGCTCGGCCAGCCGGTCCACGAGGGCGCGCAGCGACTCCCGGTCGGCCACGTCGCAGGCCGCCACGGTGACCGTGGCGCCGTGGCCGGTCAGCTCGGCCTCCAGTTCGGCGGCGCCGGGCGCGGCGGGTCCCTGCCGGCTGGTCAGCACGAGGTGCGCGGCGCCCGCACGGGCCAGCCAGCGGGCCACGTGGGCGCCGAGCGAGCCCAGGCCGCCGGTCACCAGGACGGTGCCGGAGGGACGCCAGCCGTCGCCGGCCGGGCGGTCGTCGGCGGCGGCCCGGACCAGCCGCCGGGCGAACAGCCCGGAGGAGCGGACGGCGATCTGGTCCTCGTGCCCGATGCCGGCGAGCGCGGCGGCCAGCCGGGCGCGGGCCCGCTGGTCCGGGTCGGCGGGCAGGTCGACCAGGCCGCCCCAGCGGTCCGGGTGTTCGAGGGCGGCGACCCGCCCGAGCCCCCAGACCAGGGCCTGGTCGGGCCGGTCCACGGGGTCGGCCCGGCCGGTGCTGACGGCGCCGCTGCTGACGCACCAGAGCGGGGCGGTCATCCCGGCGTCGCCGAGCGCCTGCACCAGGGCGAGCGTGCCGGCGAGCCCGGCCGGCACCACGGGGTGCGCCGGATGCGGCGCGCCGTCGAGGGCGAGCAGCGAGCACACCCCGGCCACGGACTCCGGGTCGAAGGCGCGCAGCAGGTCGGCCAGCGCGGCCCGGTCGGGGTCGGCGACGGTAAGCAGGGTGGGCTCCGCGCCGGCCTCGGCGAGCGCCCGGACGACCGCGCCGGCCAGCGGGGTGTCGGCGTACGCGGCGGGCACCGGCACCAGCCAGGTGCCGGTCAGCGTGGCGGTCGCCGGCGTGGTGACCGGCCTCCAGGCGACCCGGTAGCGCCAGGAGTCCACGGTGGACTCGTCGCGGCGGCGCCGCCGCCAGGCGGCGAGCACCGGCAGCGCGTCGTCCAGGCGGCGGGCCTCGGTGACGTCGAGCCGCATCGCCTCGGCGAGCGCCCCGGCGTCGGCCCGCTCGACGGCGTCCCAGAACCGCCGGTCGGCCGGCTCCTCGGTGCTCGCCGCGGGGCCGGGCAGCGCCGGTGCCTCCGGCCAGTACCGCTGACGGTGGAAGGCGTACGTGGGCAGCGGCACGGCCGGGCCGGTGCGCGCCCCGTGGACGGCGGTCCAGTCCACCTCGACGCCGTACGCGTGCAGCGTGGCCAGGGCGGTGAGCACCCGCGGCCAGCCCCCGGCGTTGCGGCGCAGGGTGTTGACCACGACCGCCTCGTGTTCGGCGGCGTCGATGGTCTCCTGGATCCCGAAGCTGACCACCGGGTGCGGGCCGACCTCGAGGAAGACCTGGTGGCCCTCGTCGAGCAGGCCGCGCACGACGCGTTCCACGTCCACCGTCTCGCGCAGGTTGCGGTACCAGTAGCCGGCGTCGAGTTCGGTGGTGTCGAGGGGGCGGCCGGTCAGGGCGGACCAGAACGGCGTCTCGGCGGGGCGGCCGGAGATCCCGGCGAGGCTGTCGGTCAGCCGGGCGGCGACGGCCTCGACGTGCGGCGAGTGGGAGGCGTAGTCGACGTCGATGCGCTGGGCGCGCACGCCGTCGGCCTGACAGGCGGCGAGCAGCTCGGCCAGGGCGTCCTGGTCACCGGCGACCACCACGGAGCCGGGACCGTTGACGACGGCGACCGACAGCCGGCCGGCCCACGGGGTGAGCAGGTCGCGGACCCGGTCGGCGGACAGCGCGACGGAGGCCATCCCGCCCCGTCCGGCGATGTCGGCCAGCACCTGGCTGCGCAGTGCGACGACCTTCGCGCCGTCGGCCAGGGACAGCGCCCCGGCCACGCAGGCCGCCGCGATCTCGCCCTGGGAGTGGCCGAGCACGCCCGCCGGCCGTACGCCGAGCGAGCCCCACAGCCGGGCGAGCGAGACCATGACCGCCCACAGCGCGGGCTGCACCACGCCCGAGGCGACCAGGGGCGGCGCGTCCGGGGCGGCGCGCAGCACGTCGGTGAGCGACCAGTCCACCCAGGGCGCGAGCGCCTCCTCGCACTCGGCGATGGCGGCGGCGAAGACGGGAGACGTGTCGAGCAGGTCGACGGCCATCCCGGGCCACTGCGAGCCGTGCCCGGAGAAGACGAAGATCGGGGCGGCGTTGCGCAGGGCGGCGCCGGTGACCACGTCGGCGGCGGTGTCGCCGGCGGCGAAGGCGTCGAGGCCCCGGGCGAGTTCGTCGCGGTTGCGGCCGAGGACCACGGCCCGGTACGGGAACGACACGCGGCTGGCGGTCAGCGCGTGCGCCACGTCGGCCGGCTCCAGCTCGGGGTGCGCGGCCAGGTGGGACCGCAGCCGGCTCGCCTGGCCGCGCAGGGCGACGGGGTCCGCCGCGGAGAGCGCGAACGGCACGGCGACGGGTTCCGACGCGGGGAGCGCGAACGGCACGGCGACGGCGGTGCCGGGCGGGGTCGCGGCGGCGGGCTCCGGCGCGGCGGCCGGCTCGGGGGCCTGTTCGATGACGACGTGCGCGTTGGTGCCGGAGATGCCGAACGAGGAGACCGCCGCGCGGCGGGGGCGGTCCACGGCCGGCCACGGGGTGGGTTCGGTCGCGAGGGCCACCGCCCCGGCGGTCCAGTCGATGTGCGGGGACGGCTCGTCGACGTGCAGGGTCGCCGGCACGAGGCCGTGCCGCATCGCCAGGACCATCTTGATGATCCCGGCGACGCCGGCGGCGGCCTGGGTGTGGCCGAGGTTCGACTTGACGGAACCGAGCAGCAGCGGCCGGTCGGCGGGCCGGTCCTGCCCATAGGTGGCCAGCAGGGCCTGCGCCTCGATGGGGTCGCCGAGGGTGGTGCCGGTGCCGTGCGCCTCGACGGCGTCGACGTCGGCGGGCGTCAGCCGGGCGCTGGCGAGGGCCTGCCGGATGACGCGCTGCTGTGACGGGCCGTTGGGCGCGGTGAGGCCGTTGGACGCGCCATCGGAGTTGACGGCGCTGCCGCGGATGACGGCGAGGATGCGCCGGCCCTCGCGCCGGGCGTCGGAGAGCCGCTGCACGAGCAGCATGCCGACGCCCTCGCTCCAGCCGGTGCCGTCGGCAGCGGCGGCGAACGACTTGCACCGGCCGTCGGGCGACAGGCCGCGCTGCCGGGAGAACTCGATGAACGTGCCGGGGGTGGCCATCACGGTGACGCCGCCGGCCAGGGCGTACTCGCACTCCCCCGCCCGCAGCGCCTGCACCGCCAGGTGCAGCGCGACCAGCGAGGACGAGCAGGCCGTGTCGACGGTGACCGCCGGCCCTTCCAGGCCGAACGTGTACGCCACCCGCCCCGACAGGACGCTGCCGGAGGTGCCGGTGCCGATGTAGCCCTCCACCTCGCCCGGCTGGTCCATGAGCCGCGAGGCGTAGTCGTGGTACATGACTCCGGCGAAGACGCCGGTCCGGCTGCCCCGCAGCCGCCGCGTGTCCAGGCCGGCGGACTCGAACGCCTCCCACGACGTCTCCAGCAGCAGCCGCTGCTGCGGATCCATCGCCAGGGCCTCGCGCGGCGAGATGCCGAAGAACGCGGGGTCGAACTCGGCCGCGCCGTGCAGGAAGCCGCCGTGCCGGGTGTACGAGGTGCCGCTGCGGTCCGGGTCCGGGTCGAACAGCGACTCCAGGTCCCAGCCCCGGTCGGCGGGGAACTCCGATATGCCGTCGCCACCGGTGGCCAGCAGCTCCCACAGCTGGTCCGGGTCGTCGACGCCGCCCGGGTAGCGGCAGGCCATGCCGACGATCGCGATCGGCTCGTCGGTGCCGGTGCCGGTGCCGCCGGTCGCGTCCACGCCGGACCGGCGTACGCCCGCCAGCTCGGACCACACGTGGTCGGCGAGCACGGTCGGGGTCGGGTAGTCGAACACCAGCGTCGACGGCAGCCGCAGCCCGGTGGCCGCGTTCACCCGGTTGCGCAGGTCCACCGCGGTCAGCGAGTCGAAACCCAGCTCGCGGAACGCCCGGTCCGCCGGCACCGCCTCGGCGCCACCGTGCCCGAGCACCTGCGCGACCAGGCCCCGCACCAGCACGCCGACCTGGGCGCGGGCCTCGTCGGGCGCCAGGCCGGTGATGCGGGTCGCCCAGGTGGCGCCCTGTCCCGCCTGGCGGCGCGTCGTGGTCGTGCCGAGCAGGGCCCGCAGCATCGGCGGCACCAGGCCGGCGCCGGCCGCGGCGCGGAGGGCGGCCAGGTCGATCACGGCCGGCACGAGGACCGGCCGGTCGGCGCCCAGGGCGGCGTCGAGCAGTCGCAGCCCGGTTTCGGCGCTCATCGCGGTGACGCCGCCCCGGGTCGACCGTGCCCGGTCCGCCTCGTCCAGGGACGCGGCCATGCCCGCGGTGTCCCACATACCCCACGCCAGACTCACCGCCGGCAACCCGAGCTGCCGCCGCCACACCGCCAACCCGTCCAGGAACGCATTACCCGCCGC
>NZ_JBFAAF010000077.1:0-32440 GCF_040639595.1 Micromonospora sp. NPDC023814 | reverse complement strand
CCGCAGCCCTGGTCATCCTCCACATCGAGCACGGACGAACCACCTGAAACGAACACTACGCACAGTCGCGAACCGTTACTCGGAAAGGCTCACTGTCGCCACTGGCATCCCCGTCTATTTCTGCGAACCCGTCAGTCCCTGGCAGCGCGGCGTCAACGAGAACATCAACGGACTGCTCCGCCAGTACTTCCCGAAAGGCACCGACCTCAGCGTCCACACCGCCACGAGATCACCGCGGCCGCCGGCGAACTCAACGACCGCCCCCGACGAACGCTTGCCTGGTCAAGCCCAGCCGAGCGGTTCGCTACACTCACAGTGACAAAAGGCTGACCTGCGCTGTTGTGACCACCGCTGGAAACCGCCCCGTCATCCCGGGGCCATCCAGCCTTGACATAGACCATTGCGGCTATCGGCCTCGCCATCCTCGGCGTGGTCCTCCTCCTCACAGGGCTCGCCATCGCGCTGCGGAAATAGGGACGGCATCGAGACAACCCGGAGGCCCTCGACCGGGAGTCAGCTCCGTGACAGACACATCTACATATGCAAAGCTAGGCAAGTGAAGCCCCGCCACAACCTCGGAACGACTCGGAAGCCACCGACGGGTGCGCAATGACGGACGACACACCGATCAGTCACATCGTGCACCTGGTCAGATCCTTTGAAGACGACGCGACCGCACCGAGGGAAATCCAGTTCGGCAGACGACTGCGCCCTTCCGCTCTCGCCGTTCTCTGGGTCCTGCTGGTCGCCGGCACGCTCAGCACAAGCCTCCTGGTCGTGTTCCTCTGGACAAGCGACTCGCCGGGGTGGTGGTTCAATCTGATCTTCACCCTCCTGCCGGCCTTCTTTATGGCCGGGTGTGGAATGGCATTGACGGAATCGCGCCGACTCTCACGCCGCGAGGCGCAGCTCGCCGAGCGGTGGCACGCGACACGGAACCACGCACGACCGTCAGCGGGACGCGTCATCGACCGCACGGTGAGCCTTATGGAACACGGGAGCGTGTCATCCTTCACCCTCACCCTCACCCTCACCGTCGACATCGAAGAGACATCGCGCATCCGCGCACGCTGGTACCGCAGCAACCCGGAAAATGCAGACGCCACTCTCCTCCAGACCCAGATACCCGCAATCGGCTCTAAAGCACGCGTATGGTCCGTCGGAGCACCAAACGACAACGAACCCCTGATCGTGGAAGCACTCGATCCCAGCACGGTGATCCCATGAGCGTGCTCTACCGACTTCGTCCACCAACCTCGCTGGGAGGCGCGGCTGGGGCTGCGCTGCGCCCGGTCCCCGGCCGGGCGAGGATCGCAACCGTGCCCTACGGATCACCCCCGAGCAGGCCGGAATCACCTGGGGCGGCGAGGACCGGCGCGTTTCCGGCCTGCGCCGTGAGGAGGTCGCGGAACTCGCCGGAGTCAGCACTGACTACTACACCCGGCTCGAACGCGGCAACATCCGTGGCGCATCCGATAGCGTGCTGCACGCGATCGCCCGCGCCCTCCAACTCAACGACGCCGAACGCGAGCACATGTCGCGCTCGCCAGGACCGCGACATCCAGGCCCCGTGCAGGTGAACCCTGTTCACCGGGACGGGGGCGTCCGCAGTCAGTCCGGGTACGGCGCGTCCGCGTGGTCACCTCCTGTGCGCGGGAGGGCTCGCCGCGCTGGGCGGCGCCAGCCTTTCCCTGGCCACCATCGGCCTGTTTCAAGCGCCCATGAGCCAAGGCCGGGGCTTCCTTGCCCTCGCCGCGTTGCTGTTCGGCACGTGGCGGGTCTGGCCGGCGGTCGCGGCATGCCTGCTGTTCAGCCTGGTCGACCCGCTCCTGTTGCGGATGCAGATCCTGGACTCCGCCGTCCCGCATGAGCTGCTGATCGCGCTGCCCTACCTGCTGGCCGTGCTCGCGCTAGCCACGTTCGTCGGCCGCGCCGCCGCGCCGGCCGTGATCGGCCGGCCGTTCGCGCGGCAGTGAGACCCGCGCCAGCAGCGGCAAAGCCCGGCGGCAGCCGCACCGGGCGCTACGAGGGCTGGGTCGGGTTGCCGGCACTGTCGCGCCCGGCCAGCGCCCGCAACTGCTCCATGAAGCCGGGCGTAGCGCGTGCCTCGGCGAAGTACACAGCGTCGATCCGGTCCATGATCACGACGCAGCGGCGGGCGAGGTCACGGCCCTGCGGCGTCACCATCACTCGGACGGCGCGGGCGTCGGCGGTATCCCGGATCCGCTTCACGTGCCCGTCCCGCTCCAGGACCTTGAGGACCTGGGAGGTCATCACCGGCTCCAGGCCGGCATGGTCGGCCACGTCGCGCTGTCGGGGCGCCTCCCCGTTACGCCCCAACCACCACGTGCTGCCCAACACGAGGAACTGCACGTGCGTCATGGACATCCCGGCCAGCGCGGCCGCCACGTGGCGCTGCCAGCGCAACGTCGCATGCCGCAACAGAAACCCAGGCGTATTGCCGGCCGAATGGTGTCGCAGAGCCTCTTCCAGATCCTCCAACGGGATCGCATCCACCTCGGCCGGATTGACGGGACCGACATGCGGCGCGTCAGCTCGCGGCATCTCGGTGCCCAACCCCTGCGGACGATCTCATGGCGGCAGTCTAGTCACCGCACCGCTGTCCAGTGGCAGTCCAGAAGCCCGGCCTCATCGACGAACGAAAGGCACACCGTGAAACACGCGCACAGCCCGGCGCGCCGGAGGTGATCGCACGCGAGGTCTCCGCCGGAGCCGGACTACTCACGCCCGGGCCCCTGACCGACGTGGCCGCCGCCATCGGCGCCCACGCCCGCACGTCGCGGGCGCGGCTCACCCTCATGGGCGGCAGCGCCCGCGCCGGCGGCAACGCGCGCCCCACAGCGGAGGCGAACATCGCCCACGACCCCTCATCCGCCGCGGCGGTGCTCGCGGCGCCTTGGGCGCAGCCGCCGCTGATGGTCGGGCCCGACGTGACCCACACCGCGACCATGACCGACGCTGAGTTGGCCATCCTCGGCCGCCGACTCAACCGGGCAGCCGACTTTTCTGGACGGTCCCCTGGCGGTGTACCGGCGCTTCGGCGCCAGCCTCTGTCCACCGGGCCAAATGCCCTGCCGCGACCTGCTCGCGGCCATGGCCTGCGTGGACCCGACCCTGGTCACGACCGAGGTCCTCCCGGTCGCCGTGGACACCGGCGGCAGCGCCGCCTGGGGCCAGACCGTCGTCGACACACGCCCGCTGGCACGCAGCCGGTCCGGCCGGCCGGAGCTCCCGGCAGACGGCACGCCGAGGCCGACGGTAACCCGGTCGACGTGGATGTCCCCCGCTTCCGCCGCCTCGTCCGCGACTCTTCGGCGACACCTTCTTGCAATATAGTAAAGGTGCGAACTAATGTCGTGGCGTGACCGTGATCGTGACTTTGTGTTAGCGGTGCTGCCGAGAAGGGACCTGGCCAATGACCACACCGACGATTGAAGAAGCCGCTCTAGAATCCAAGACCGCCCTGGTCATGGGCCACGGAGGAGGCAGCGACTGCCTGGTCGCCTCCCTCGTCGCCGACTGGCTCGGCCGGCTCGGCGTACAGCGGGTCATCCTCGGCGGCGTCGCCTGCCAATGGTGGCCGCCAGCCGGTGAACAGAAGACCGCCCTGCGGATGACCGTCGGCCCGGACTTCTACCAGCCCCTCGACCTCAGCCCCGCCAAGCCGCTCGGCGCGCACGCGGTCATCGTCACTGCGGACTCGCAGATCGACGGCCGTCAGCCGCACGAGGCGACCGTCGCCCGCCACTTCGGCGGAGAATCGTTCCTCATCTCGCTGCGTGGCGGCGGTCAGGGCGTCGCCGACGGGATGCGGCAAGTCGTCGCACACTACGGAGCCGACCTGCTGGTCAGCGTCGACGTCGGCTCCGACACGCTGTCCACCGGCAACGAGATCCGACCAACCCAAACCTCGCTGGCCGACCACCTCACCCTCGCCGGCCTGCTCCAGCAGCAATGCCGCGCCTACTTCGGCCTGGCCGGATACGGCGTCGACGCCGAGATGGAGATCGAGGAGCTGGACCGCAACTTGAGCACCGCGGTCAAAGCCGGCGCGCTACGCGGCGTCATCGCCCCCAGCTACCCGGCCATCGAGCGCGTGGGCGCGCTGCACGGCGAGGCCGACGACCCGGTCGGCAGCCTGGTGCTCAAGGCCGGCCGAGGCGAGTTCGGACTGCACCGCACCCTCAAGAGCAACCCGTTCGGCGAGGTCGCCCGGGTCGGGCCGGCCAGCCTTCCGGTCTGGGTCTTCGACCCGCACCTGGTGGCCGACAGCGTCGCCGAACACGCCAAGCACCTGGTACCCACGACCACCCTCGACGAGGCCGTGCAGACCTACCGCGCACTGGGACGCATCCCCGAGGTCGGGCTCACCCGCTTCGTCGACTTCCAGCGCTGACGTAAGAGGTCGCGCGGAATGGTGGGTTGATCGGCGCGCCTGAACGAGTGCAGGCACAGACCCGTTGATCATGAAGTTGCTGACGCTTCGTGATCACGGAGGTTCTGTGCCTGCCATCCCAGCATGGCTGATCGAGCCGTTGTGGGTCCAGTTCGCCGCGCTGCTACCCGAACGGCCCATGTACCAGCCGGCGCATCCGTTGGGCTGTCACCGTAGGCGGGTCGATGACCGGATCGTGTTCGACAAGCTGGTCCAGGTGCTGCGGTTCGGCTGTTCCTACGAGGCGATCGCCGATGCCACCTGTTCGGCCACCACGATCCGCGCTCGTCGTGACGAGTGGATCGATCTTGGGGTGTTCGCCCAGCTCAAGCAAATCGCGGTGGATGCCTACGACCGGCTCGTCGGCTTGGTCTTGGCCGACATCGCGGTGGACGGCTGCATCACCAAGGCCCCGGGCGGCGGTGACTGCGCCGGGCGGTCCCCGATCGACCGGGGCAAGCAGGGCATGAAACGCTCCATCATGGTCGACGGCTACGCCCATTCCCCTCGGCCGGGTCCTGGCCGGCGCGAACCGACACGATTCACCACTGCTGGCACCCACCCTCGACCGCCTCGACGACCTCGGCCCACTACCGCAGAGCATCACGGTGCACCTCGACGCCGGATACGACTCCGCCACCACACGCACACTGCTGACCGAACGCGGCCTGACCGGCGAGATCGCCCGCAAGGGCGACAAGGCACCCATCCAGGCGGGCAGGCGGTGGCACGTCGAACGCACGAACAGCTGGCACAACGCGTTCAACCGGCTGCAACGCTGCTACGAACGAACCGAGAAGGTCATCAACGCGTACTTCGACCTCGCCGACGCGATCATCACCGTCCGTGGCCTTATCCGACGGGCATGGATCCTCTACCGGTGGGACAGCCGCCCCAACCGCCGCCGATGACCACCACCATTCCGCGCGACCTTTAAGGCCACAATGGACACCACGATTCCCGTGGTCGTCGCCAGCCGTAGAGCCGAGTGCGCCGATGTGGTCGTCATCGACCTTGTCAGCATCGATGGGCTGCCATTGCCGGCGTGGACCCCGGGCGCGCACATCGACCTGCTGCTCGACACCGGCGCGGAAGCTCCACTGGCCGCCAGTACTCCCTGTGCGGCGACGTCGACGACCGCGGCCGCTAGCGCATCGCCGTCCTGCGCGAACCGACCAGCCGGGGCGGCTCCGCCCACATCCACGACCACCTGCACGAAGGCGCGGCCGTGATGGTCCGCGGGTCGCGTAACCACTTCGCACTGGAGTCGGCGCCGCAGCAGCTCCTAATCAGGTCACCACGCCAGCTCGTGCACCGCCGAGACAGGTGCCCCCGCCAGCGGGTCGACGGTTCCATATGAGGGCACGGAGCCGGTTCACACTCGGGTCAGGCCCGGCCGGCGGGGACACCGTCCCTAGAATCCCCGTTCACACTCTCAGATGCGGCCATCGTTCTCTCTTCCTTCTCTGACCTGGTCGTCTTGAAGGATCGACGCGATGGCCGTCTCGCATATACGCAACACGCCCATCACGGGCAAGTCGTACACCACTCCAGTGGACGCAACCTTCCGTTGGTGTTGGCTGCGGAGACGGCAGCTTGACCCGGATTGCGGTATCCGGCAGGTGACGCGGGTCGGGAGCGGCCTCCAGATGGTGATCCGATGTCCTGGCCAAACCGTTGACGTGGCCTGAGTCACGCTTCTATGGTGAACCACCAGTTCACTCAGTGATCCGACCCGGCGGGGCCGACCGACGGATCTCAAGCCAGACGACGCTTCCGAGGGATTCGGAGAGTGCCTGCATGACTGCGACAAGAACCGCCACTACACCGGCTGCCGAGGCTGGACCGGCCGGGCAGGTGGAACGAGTGACACTGCGCCGATCCGGGCGCCTGTCCGCCGCGAGGAAACGCGTGCTGAACGCCGTCGGGGCCGTATTGGTCGTGGCGGCGCTCGCCGGCCTCTGGGAGTGCTACAAGGCACTGGGGCGCGCCGTCGATGACGTCGTGCCCGGCACCGGGATCGCCTTCCCGGTCGCCACCGACGATCTTTCGATGCCGCACGTCTGGTCGATTCTCGGCGCCCTGGTCGAGCCGGCCCGGCGGGGCGACTCGATGGTGCTGGGCAGCTACCTCCTCGGCGAGACCAGTGTGACGCTCCGCGAGGCGTTCTACGGTCTGCTGGCGGGCTCGTCGCTGGGCCTGGTGCTGGCGGTCGTCTTCCTGCACGTGGTGCCGCTCAGCAAGGGGCTGATGCCCTGGCTGGTCGCGTCACAGACGGTTCCCCTGGTGGCGATCGCACCGATGATCGTGATCTGGGGTGGGAAGGCCGGCGCGCCGCCCTGGGTGGCGGTGACCGGTATCGCCGCCTACCTCGCGTTCTTCCCGGTCACCATCAACGCCCTACGAGGCCTGAAGTCACCGCCGAAGGTCCAGTTGGAGTTCATGCGCAGCGTGGGCGCGGGCCGCTGGCAGGTGCTGGGGTGGCTGCGGATCCCGGCAGCACTGCCCTTCGTGTTCGCCGGGCTCCGGCTGGCCGCCACCGCGAGCGTGGTGGGCGCGATCGTGGGCGAGCTTTCCGCGGGCACCGGCCGGGGCATCGGCCGGGCGATCCTCACCTTCGCCTACTACTACTCGAACGGGCCGGAGAAGTTGTACGCGGCCGTCCTGGTTGCGGCGGCGGCCGGCATCGTGTTCGTGCAGTCCCTGGCACTCATCGAGCGCGTGGCGCTCCGGCACCGGCACACCCGGTGAACATTCCTTCCGCCTCAACAACACCTGGAGAGATGCTGATGTCTGAGGCCGCGATCATTTCCGTGCGAGGAGTCAACAAGCAGTTCACCGGCGGAAACCGTACGGTGACGGCACTTGAGGACATCGACCTGTCGATCAAGCGGGGCGAGTTCGTGTCCCTGCTGGGCCCGAGCGGCTGCGGCAAGAGCACTCTGCTGCGGGTCCTGGCCGACCTGACCGAGCCGACCAGCGGCACGGTGTCGCTGAACGGCAAGACGCCGGGCGCGGCACGGACGGACCGGGACTACGGCATGGTCTTCCAGCAGGCCGGCCTCTTCGAGTGGCGTACCGTGCAGCGCAACGTCGAGCTGCCGTTGCAGGTGGCCGGGGTGGACAAGCAGACCCGGCGGGCCAAGGCCCACGAGATGCTGGAACTGGTCCGCCTCTCCGACTTCTCCCGGCACTTTCCCTGGCAGCTCTCCGGCGGCATGCAGCAGCGGGTGGCGATCGCCCGCGCGCTGTCGGCGGACCCGGAGATTCTGTTCATGGACGAGCCGCTCGGCGCGCTCGACGAGATGAACCGCGAGCGGTTGCAGGGCGAGTTGCTGCGGATCTGGTCGGACACCCAGACCACCGTCGTGTTCGTCACGCACAGCATCTCCGAGGCGGTGTTCCTGTCGTCGCGGATCGTGGTGATGTCCGCGCGTCCCGGACGGATCGCCGCCAGCATCGACGTCGACCTGCCGTACCCGCGGACGGCGGCGACCCGGACCACCGAGGCGTTCTTCGCCAAGGTCACCGAGGTGCGTACGGCGCTGCACGGCGTCCCGGCCGAGCAGGCGGCCCGATGAGCACGGCGCGGCTCGCGCGGGACACCTTGCCCGGCGCCGGTGCCCGGACGGCGATCGGCCGGTTCCTCCCGGTCGTCCTCACCGCGCTGGTGATCATTGGCTCGTGGCAGCTGCTGGTGACCGTCTTCGACGTTCCGTCGTTCATCGTCCCGGCGCCGGCCGACATCTCGTCGGCGTTCCAGGCCGAGTTCGGCACGATCATGTCGGCGTCGGTGGTCACCGTGCAGGAGGTGCTCCTCGGCTTGGTCCTCGGCGCGGTAGCGGGGGTCACGGTGGCGTTGGCGCTCAGCCGGTTCCCGGGAGTGTCCGCGCCGGTGCTGACCGCAGCCGTCGTCATCAACTGCGCCCCGATCGTGGCCCTCGCGCCGATCTTCAACAACTGGTTCGGGGTCACCAACCTGATGTCGAAGGCCGGCGTGGCCGCGGTGATGGTCTTCTTCCCGGTCCTGGTCAACACCACCAGGGGACTTCTCCAGGTCTCACCCCTGCACCTGGAGATCATGCAATCGCTCGCGGCGCAGCCACGACAGGTGGCGCTCATGCTGCGGTTGCCCAACGCGTTGCCGTACCTGTTCAACGCGCTCAAGCTCGGCAGCACGCTCGCCGTGATCGGCGTGATCGTGACCGAGTACTTCGGAGGACCGAGCAACGCTCTCGGGGTGTACATCGCCTATCAGGCGGCCCTGCCCCGCTTTGAGTTCGCCTGGGCGGGGATCGCCGTGGCCAGCGCGCTCGGCCTGCTGCTGTTCGGTGCCACGTCTCTGTTGGAACGCCTCCTGATGCCCTGGCACGAGTCGCTGCACGACAGCGACTCGTGAGCCACGGGCCACCACGATCTGTTGGAGTCAGAATGGCCCTGCAACTATGGCGGACCCCGCGGAAGGGTCGCCCCGCCACAATCGCCACCGCCCTCACCGCCGTCCTGCTCGCCGCCTCGGCCTGCGGTGGCATGTCCGACACCCCGAGCGAGTCCGCAGCTGAGGCCGCCAAGAACTGCGAGTCGACCACCAAGGTCCGGGTGGTGCTCCAGTGGGTCGCCCAGGCCCAGTTCGCCGGCTACTACGCGGCCAAGGAGAAGGGTTACTACGCCGAGGAGTGCCTCGACGTCACCATCCAGGAGGGCGGTGTCAACATCGTTCCTCAGCAGGTGCTCTCCGCCGGCAACGCCGAGTTCGCGGTCAGCCACGTCACCAAGACGATGGTGACCCGGGAGCAGGGCGCGAATCTGGTGAACATCGGCCAGGTGTTCCAGCGCGGCGCCTATCTCCAGGTCGCCTGGGCCGACTCCGGCATCAAGGCGCTGACCGACCTGAAGGGTAAGAAGGTCGGGAGCTGGGGTTACGGCAACGAGCTCGTGCTGTTCGCAGCGATGAAGGACGCCGGCGTCGACCCGAGCCGCGACACGGAGATCATCCAGCAACCGTTCGACATGTCGCTGCTGCTTCGTCGGGAGATCGACGCCGGTCAGGCCAAGACCTACAACGAGTACGCCCAACTGCTGGAGACCAAGAACCCGAAGACGGGCAAGCTCTACCAGCCGTCCGACTTCTCGGTGATCAGTCTCCAGGACGCCGGCTACACCAGTCTGGAGGACGGCATCTACGCCCGTGGTGACTGGCTGGGGGAGCAGGCCAACCAGGACACGGCGGTGAAGTTTCTGAAGGCGTCCTACCGCGGCTGGGGCTACTGCCGCGACGACCTGGCCGGCTGCGTCGACATCGTGCTCGACAACGGCAGCGCGCTGGGGCAGGGGCACCAGACCTGGATGCTCAACGAGATCAACAAGCTGATCTGGCCCGCGACCAACGGCGTGGGAATGATGGACCAGGCGGCCTGGGACCAGACGATCAAGATCGCGATCGGTGGCGGCGTGCTGAAGAACGTGCCGGACAAGGACGCGTTCCGCACCGACCTGTCGCAGCGCGCGAACGACGAACTCAAGGCCGACGGCTTCGACGTCAGCGGCAACTCCTACAAACCGCAGACCGTGACGATCACGGAAGGCGGGAAGTAAGCGAGCGGCGTGTGCCGGGCGGCGCCGCCGTTCGGCACACGTCCGCAGCCAATGACGCCTGCCAAGATATGGGCCGTATCCCTTGGCCGATGGCAATTGATGGAGGTAGCAATGGCGCCCAGTGAGGCGGGGCTGGTGCGACGTACGATCTGGCTCCTGCGGGCCGTGGCGGCTCACCCCGAGGGTGTCGGACTCAGCGAGGTGGCCCGGGAGGCGGGTATCCCCAAGGCCACCTGCTACCGGGTGCTCACCGTGCTGGAACGGGAGAGCTGGCTCACCCTCGATCCGGTGACCCGTCGCTACCGGGTGTCGCTCGGACTGCTCTCCATCGTGGGTGGCCTGCTCGACGGCGGTGGCGCGTACGGCCACATGCGAGAGGTGCTGCGGAACCTGGCCGAGGAGACCAGGGAGACCGCAGGCTTCGACGTGCTGCTTCCACCGAAGGTGATGGTCGTCGCCCAGGTGCCGGGGCCGTCGCTGATCGGGCAGACGCTCAAGCCGGTACCCCGTACCCAGCCGGTGTGGGCGACCTCCACGGGGAAGGTGCTGCTGGCGGCGCTGAACCCGGATTCGGTGCGGGAGGATTTCACCGAGGAGTTCGCCGAGCACGCCCCGCCGGAGGTGGGGGACCTGGAGTCCTTCATGGGCTCGCTGGAGGCGGTTCGGAACCGGGGGTTCGCCTTCGCGTACGACGAGCTGGAGGTCGGGGCGGCGTCGGTCGCCGCACCGGTGCGCCTGCGAGGGACGACGCCGTACGCGGTCTGGATCGGCGGGCCCACCTACCGGATCACCCGCGACCGCATCGACATCATGGCGGAGTCGGTGATCAAGGCCGCACGACAGCTCACCGACCTGCTCAGCAACGCTGACATCGATATCCCGAGTGCCTTTGCCAGACGCTAGGGCACCCGCCGACCGTACCGGCTCGCCCGTGGCGAGGCCCGCGGTGAAGGAGGAAGCAATGGCCGTACCAGCCGAGGCGTTGGCGGCGGCGATGACCGTGGTCGACAAGACCCCCAAGGGCCTGTACGTCGACGGCGAGTGGCGCGCGGGCCGGGACGGTGCCGTCCTGGCCGTGGAGGACCCGGCGACGGGGTCGACGATCGCCGAGGTGGCGGACGCCTCGGTCGCCGACGGGCTGGACGCCCTGGCCGCCGCCGCCCGTGCCCAGTCCGGCTGGGCCGCCACCCCGCCCCGAGAACGGGGAGAGGTGCTGCGCCGGGCGTTCGACCTGGTCATCGAACGCCGGGACGACCTGGCCCGGATGATGACCCTGGAGATGGGCAAGGCGTTCGCGGAGTCCCAGGCCGAGGTCACCTACGCTGCGGAGTTTCTCCGCTGGTTCGCCGAGGAGGCGGTCCGGATCGACGGGGGCTACCTCACGGCACCGGCCGGGAACTCGCGCGTCGTCGTCCTGCGGCAGCCGGTCGGCCCCTGTCTACTGGTGACCCCGTGGAACTTCCCGATGGCGATGGGCACCCGCAAGATCGGTCCCGCCCTGGCGGCCGGCTGCACCGTCGTGGTCAAGCCGGCCAAGCAGACCCCGCTGTCGATGCTGGCGCTGGTGGAGATCCTGGAGCGGGCCGGCCTGCCGCGTGGCGTGGTCAACGTGCTCACCACCTCGCAGTCCGGCCGGGTCACCTCGGTGTTGCTCGCCGACGACCGGTTGCGCAAGCTGTCGTTCACCGGCTCGACCCCGGTCGGTCGGACGCTGCTCGCCCAGTCCGCGCAGCGGGTGCTGCGCACGTCGATGGAGTTGGGCGGGAACGCGCCGTTCATCGTGTTCGACGACGCCGACCTGGAGCTGGCGGTCGAGGGGGCCGTGCAGGCGAAGATGCGCAACGTCGGTGAGGCGTGCACCGCCGCGAACCGGTTCTACGTGCAGCGGTCGGTGGCGCAGCGGTTCGTCGGCGCGCTGGCCGAGCGGCTGCATGGGCTGCGCGTCGGTCACGGGCTGGACCCCTCGACCGAGGTAGGGCCGCTCATCGACCAGGCCGCGGTGGCGTCGGTTGCTCAGTTGGTCACCGATGCGACGCAGGCGGGGGCGAGCGTCGTCACCGGCGGCGGACCGATCGCCGGGGAGGGCCACTTCTTCGCGCCGACTGTCCTGTCTGGAGTGCCCGACGGCGCCCGGTGCGTCCGGGAGGAAATCTTCGGGCCGGTCGCCCCGGTCGTGGTCTTCGACGACGAGGACGAGGCGGTCGGCAGGGCCAACGCCTCGGAGTATGGCCTCGCCGCGTATGTCTTCACGGAGAACCTCGGCCGTGGCCTGCGGGTGACCGAGCGCCTCGAGAGCGGGATGGTGGGGCTCAACCAGGGCATCATCTCCAACCCGGCGGCACCGTTCGGCGGGGTCAAGCAGTCCGGTCTCGGGCGCGAGGGCGGCAAGGCCGGCATCGACGAGTACCTGAACATCAAGTATGCGGCGGTGCGGGCGTCATGGTGACCAGGTTCCTGCTCGCCGGGGTCCAACTGGAGCCGGTCTTCGGTGACATCCCGGTGAACATCGCCAAGACCTCGTACTGGATCCGGGAGGCGGCGGGCCGTGGGGCCCGGCTCGTGGTGTTGCCCGAGGCGGCCTCGGCGGGATACGTCTTCGCCGACCGGGCGGAGGCCGCGCACCATGCCCAGTCGGTGCCGGACGGCCCTACGGTCGCCGCCTGGGCGCGGCTCGCCGCCGAGCTGGACGTGTGGATCGTGGGTGGGGTCACCGAGCGGGACGGGGACCGGGTCTTCAACTCGGCGGTGCTGCTTGGCCCTACCGGCCATGTCGGAACCTTCCGCAAGGCCCATCTGTGGAACGACGAGAAGGAGATCTACGACCGTAACGGGGACGGCTTCCCGGTCTTCGACACGCCGCTGGGTCGGATCGGGATCGGGATCTGCTACGACGCCTGGTTCCCCGAGACGTTCCGCAGCGCGGCGTTGCAGGGTGCCGACCTGGTGGTGTTGCCGTCGAACTGGGTGCCGGTGCCCGGGCAGCCCGAGGCCGCCCCAGCGATGGCGAACCTCATGTGCATGACCGGGGCGCACTCCAACCAGTGCTACGTCGCCGGGGTCAGCCGGATTGGAGTCGAGCGGGGGCAGACGTTCGTCGGCCGGTCCGTCCTCGTGGGACCCGACGGTTGGCCGCTTGCCGGCCCGGCGAGCCCGGACCGGGAGGAACTCGTGCTGGCGGAGGTGGACCTGATCGGCTCGCGTGCCGAACGGTTGCACAACCCGTTCAACCAGCCAGTGGCCGACCGGCGGACTGACCTCTACGTCCATTGACGGACCGGCCGTGAGCTGAGCCGGGGGCCGGCCTCGCCGGTAGGGGGCGGCGTCCTTCGTGACCTGCGGGGAGCGGGCGAGGCGCGGGCACTCCGGGCACCGGGATCTGTCCTTGAAGGCTATTGACTTCGCTCTTCCCGCAGAACCAAGATATGAACCGACGGTTCATCCAATGAACCATTAAGGAGTGAACGTGAGCATCCGTGTTCGCAAGCTGATCCGTCACCTCGAAGAGACGCGGCTGGAGAACGGCAGGGCGGTGCAGCCGGTGCACCGGGTCGCCTTCGCCGGCGTGGTCATCGAGAATCCCTACCCCAGCGAGTACGTCCAGGACCTGGTCACCCTCGCCGACGAGATCGGTGAGGAGATCGGCAACCTGGTCGGCCCCGCCTGCGTGGAACTGCTCGGCGAGGAGGTCGAGGCGTTCGGCAAGGCGGCGCTCGTCGGCATCGACGGCGAGATCGAGCACGGCTCGGCGCTGATTCACAACCTCCGCTTCGGCAACGTCTTTCGCAGCGTGGCCGGCGGCACCGAGCTGCTGCCCGCCGCCGAGAAGGTCGGCCTGCCCGGCAGCCCCATCGACATTCCGCTCAAGCACAAGCTGGATGCCAAGACCCGCTCGCACCACCAGACGGTGACCCTCCAGGTGGCCGACGTGCCGCGGCCCCGGGAGATCTTCGTGGTCTGCGCCGCGTCGAACGCCGGACGCCCGCTGGCCCGGCTCGCCGCCTTCGGCGCCGAGCTGAAGAGCAACTGACCCAGCCGGACGGGACGGAGGCCAGCCGATGACGATCACCGACACCGACACCGACACCTGGACCAGCCAGCGGGTCAAAGAAATCGACAGGGAGTACGTCATCCACTCCTGGTCGGTGCAGGGCGCGCTCGATCCCATCCCCGTGGCCGGCGGATCCGGATCGTGGTTCTGGGACTACGACGGCCGCCGCTACCTCGACTTCCAGTCACAACTGGTCAACCTGAACCTCGGTCACCAGCACCCCCGACTGGTCGAGGCCATCCGCGCCCAGGCCGAGCAACTCTGCTACATCGGACCCGGCTTCGCCGAGCGCACCCGGGCGGAGCTGGCCGAGCTGATGGCCGAACTGACCCCCGGTGACCTGAAGATGAGCTTCTTCACCACCGGCGGAGCGGCAGCCAACGAGAACGCCATCCGACTGGCCCGGCACGTCACCGGCCGGCAGAAGATCATCGCCCGCTACCGCTCATACCACGGCGCCACGGCGGGCGCGATGTCGCTGACCGGCGACCCGCGCCGATGGGCGGCCGAGCCGGGGATGACCGGTGTGGTGCGCATGCTCGACCCCTACACCTACCGGTGCCCGGCCGGGCACCCCGACCCGTGCCCGGTCTGCTCCGGGGGGCCGCACCTGGAGGAGATCCTCCAGTACGAGAACCCGGAGACGGTCGCCGCAGTGATCATCGAACCGGTCACCGGCACGAACGGCCTGCTCTACCCGCCGGACGGATACCTGCGGTCGCTGCGGGAGGTCTGCGACCGGCACGGCATCCTGCTCATCTTCGACGAGGTGATGGCGGGCTTCGGCCGTACCGGTGAGTGGTTCGCCTGCGACCACTGGGATGTCGTGCCCGACATCCTCACCACCGCCAAGGGGCTGAACTCCGGCTACGTACCCCTCGGGGCCATGACGGTCTCCGCCCGGATCTCCGACTGGCTGCGCGACCACATGTTCTGGGGCGGTCTGACCTACGCCGGGCACCCGCTCGCCTGCGCCTCCGGCGTGGCGTCCCTGCGGATCATGCAGGACGAGGGCGTGGTGGAGAACGCGCGGGCAATGGGGGAGCGGCTCGGGGCCGGCCTGGCCAAGCTGGCGGAGAGCCACCCGAGCATCGGCGACATCCGTGGCCGGGGTCTGTTCTACGGCGTGGAGCTGGTGCGCAACCGCGACACCCGGGAGCCGCTCGTCCCGTTCAACGCCAAGGGCCCGGCGGCGGCCCCGGTCAGCCGCCTACTCAAGGCCGCGATGCAGCAGGGCGTCTACCTGACCGCCAACTTCAACGTCCTGCGGCTGACCCCGCCGCTGGTGATCAACGCCGAGGAGATCGATCTCGCGCTCGGCGTCCTCGACGAGGTCCTGTCCCTCGCCGACGAGCACTACCAGGGCTGACGAACGGCGCGACGGGTGGGAGCCCGCCGGGAGGAGAGGTACGAGATGCCAACGACGTTGATCGCCAACGGCACGGTCGTCAACGCCGATGCGGCGGTCCGCGCCGACGTGCTGGTGCGTGACGGCCGGATCGTCGCCCTCGGCGCCGGGCCGGACTGGACCGCCGACCACGTCGTCGACGCGACCGGGAAGCTGGTCATGCCCGGTGGCATCGACGCGCACACACACCTGGAGTACCCGGTCGACGGGTTCAGTACCCACACCGCCGACGACTTCCACACCGGGACCGTCGCGGCGGCGTGCGGCGGCACGACCACCGTCCTCGACTTCGTCAAGAAGGAACCGGACCGGTCGCTGTACGACACCTACCTGCGCCGGCGGGACGCGGCGGCGGCCAAGGCAGTGATCGACGTCGGCCTGCACGCCATCGTCCCGCCCCGCGCCGCCCAGCCGGACGTCCTCGACGACCTGCGTCGGCTGGTCACCGAGGGCGCCACCAGCTGGAAGTTCTTCATGGCCTACCCGGGCCAGATGGTCGAGGACAACGAGCTGCTCGACGGCTTCGAGCTGGCGCGCGAGCTCGGCGTACTGCCCATGGTGCACGCCGAGAACGGACACATGGTCGCCCGGGAGGTTCGGCGCCTGGTGGACAGCGGCCAGACAGCCGAGAGCTTCCACCTGCGGGCACACGGGCACGAGTCCGAGGCCGAGGCGGTGCACCGGGCGGTCGTGCTCGCCGACACCATCGGAACACCGCTGTACGTGGTGCACGTCTCCAGCGCGGCGGCGGCCGACGAGATCAGCCGGGCCCGGGCGGCCGGGTCGCGGGTGTGGGGCGAGACCTGCCCCCAGTACCTGGTCGTCGCCTACGAGGACTACGCGGACCTCGGGGAGCACGCCGCCGCGTACGTCTGCTCGCCGCCGATCCGGGAACGCAGCAACCAGGACGGCCTGTGGCGGATGCTCGCCACCGGCGCCCTGTCCACCGTCGCCACCGACCACGCCGGCTTCTGCCTGCACCAGCCCGACGACCTGCCGCCGCAGAAGATGCGCAGCCCCGGCTACTTCCCGAAGGTGCCCAACGGCGTCCCGGGCATCGAGGATCGGTTGATGGTCCTCTGGCAGGCCGGGGTGGCCGGCGGGCTGATCGACCCGTGCCGCTTCGTGGACCTGGTCGCCACCCGGCCGGCCAAGCTGTTCGGCCTCTTCCCAGCCAAGGGGATCGTCGCCGTCGGGGCGGACGCCGACCTGGTGGTCTGGGATCCGGCGGCCGATCACGTGATCACGGCGGCGGGTTCGCACATGCGCACCGACTACAACATCTACGAGGGCATGCGGGTGACCGGCAAGCCGGTACACGTGTTCTCCCGGGGTGAGCACCTGGTCGACGCGGCCGGCCTCCGGCACGACACCCCCGGCCGGGGAACCTTCCTGACCCGCGCCGCGCCGCGCCTCTCCTGACCTACCGATTTCCACCCTCCACCACGTACCGAGCGGAGCTGACACAGTGATGAAACTTCCCCTGGGTATCCATGTCGGCGAGCGACTCAGCCTGGAGCAGACCTACTGGCAGGCCGAGTTCGCCGACCAGAACGGGTTCGAGTCCGTGTGGGTCGCCGAGGGACGACTCGCGCGCGACGGCATCGTCCCGGCGGCGATCATCGCGAGCAAGACGAAGAACGTGAAGATCGGTACCGGTGTGGTCAACAACAAGAGCCGCAACGCGGCCCTGATGGCGGTCACCTTCAAGACCCTGGACGAGGTGGCGCCGGGCCGGGCGATCCTGGGCATCGGCGCCTGGTGGGAGCCGCTGGCGACGAAGGTCGGCCAGCCGCTGGCCAAGCCGATCAAGTCGATGCGCGAGTACATCACCGTTCTGCAGGCCTTCTTCCGCAACGAACTCGTCTCCTTCGACGGCGAGTTCGTGCAGATGAAGGACGTGCGCTTCGACAGCATGTACCGCGAGAACAAGCCGGTCGACATTCCGATCTACATCGGTGCGGTAGGCCCGCGGATGCTCGAACTCGCCGGCGAGATCAGCGACGGCGTGCACATGGACTTCCTGCTTCCCCCGTCGTACATGGTCGGCGCCCGTGAGGCGATCGAGCGGGGGGTGGCCAAGCGGACTGACGGCCGCGACGGCATCGACCTGACCCAGATCGTGGCGTGCAGCGTCAACGACGACGACCCGCAGGAGGCCATCGACGCGTGCAAGGCGTTCCTCACCCTCTACCTCTGCCAGCAGCCGCACATCGCCGAGCACTGCGGGGTGGAGCGCGAACTCGTCGACCGGTTGCAGGAGATCGCCGGCTGGCCCGCCACGCCGGAGGACATCAAGCGGGCGATGCAGTTGGTCCCCAACAGCCTGGTGCAGAACGTCACCGCCTGCGGCTCCACCGACGACGCCTTCCAGAAGCTGCAGTCGTACCACGAGGCCGGGGTGCGTTGCCCGATCATCTCCACGCTGGGTGACAAGGAACAGACCCTCACCCGGCTCGCCCAGGCCGCGAAGGGGTGACCCGATGACAGAGAACCTTCCCACCCGCATCGCCGTGGTCGGTGGCACCGGTCCGCAAGGCCGGGGGCTGGGCTACCGCCTGGCGCTCGCCGGACACGAGGTCGTCCTCGGATCACGTGACGCCGAGCGGGCCACGGCCGCCGCCGAGGAGCTGACCCAGCGGGCCGGTGTCGCCCGGATCACCGGTGCGGCGAACCTGGCGGCTGCGGAGAGCGCCGGCATCGTGCTGCTCGCCGTGCCGTACGACGGACACGCCCAACTGGTGACCAGCCTGGCCCGTGCGATGGCCGGCAAGATCGTCATCAGCTGCGTCAACCCGCTGAGCTTCGACCGCTTCGGGCCGTACGGCCGCAACGTCCTGGCCGGGAGCGCTGCCGAGGAGGCCGCCGAACTCGTCCCCTCGGCCACCGTGGTCGGGGCGTTCCACCACCTGGCCGCCCCCCTCCTGCTCAACCCGGAGGCGAACCTGAGCCACGAGGACGTCCTGGTCTGCGGTGACGACATCGCCGCCAAGGAACGGGTGATGGCCCTCGCGGCCGACGTGACGGGCGGCCGCGCCCTCGACGCCGGCCGGCTGCGCCTGGCCCGGCAACTGGAACCGCTGACCGCAGTACTGATCAGCGTGAACAAGCGGTACAAGACCCGTTCCGGGCTGGCTCTGACCGGCCTGGCCCCGGCTGTCGGAAAGGTCCCCGCGTGAGACTCGCCGCCCTGCAACTTCGCGCCACCGACGACCGGGCCGAGACGATCGGCCGGGCCGCCGACCTGATCGACGACGCGGCCGCCCAGGGCGCCCGGATCCTGCTGCTGCCAGAGCTGTTCGCGGTGCCGTTCGTCCAGCCGGAGCCCGACCTCGACTACTTCCAGTACGCCGAGGAACTCGACGGCCCGTCCAACCGGATGGCGGCCGAGCGGTCGAAGCGGCACCGGATGACCGTCGTCTCGTCGATCTTCGAGGCGGGGCAGGTGCCGGGGGTGTACCACAACACCGCCTGCACCTACGTCGACGGCGAACTCAAGTCGGTGTACCGCAAGTCGCACCTGCCGTTCTCCAACGGCTTCCCCGAGAAGTTCTACTTCCAACCGGGCGGCGCCGAGCCGGAAGTGGTCCAGACCGGTGAGACCGGAGTCGGCACCATCATCTGCTATGAGCGGCACTTCCCCGAGCTGAGCCGCATCGTCGCCTTACGCGGCGGGTCGGTGCTCTGCGTCCCGGTCGCCTCGGCGAGCGCCCCGATGCGTGAGGTGTTCCAGCTGGAGCTGCGCGCTCACGCCGTGTTCAACGGGCTCTTCGTGATCTGCGCCAACCGGGTCGGCACGGAGGGCGTGAAGGACTACTTCGGACTCAGCGCGGTGTACGGCCCCAACGGTGACGTGCTCGCCCAGACCGCCGACGACCGCGACGACGTGGCGGTGGCCGAGGTGGACCTGAGCCTCGTCGACCTCTCCCGCCGTCGACGCCCCTTCCTCCGCGACCGGCGACCCGAGCTGTACGGCCGGTTGACCAGGATGGAACCCGACGCATGACGGACGGCTCGTGGGTGGTGGTCGTACCGGCAAAGCCCTTCGCAGCGGCCAAGACCAGATGCGTCGGCCTCGACGTCTCCGAACGGAGCGCACTGGCCCGGGCGATGCTGCTCGACGTCGTCGGCAGGCTGACGCGGGCCCGTCGGGTGCGTGCCGTCGTCGTCGCCGCGACCGACCCGGAGGTGGTCGGCGCGGCGTTGGCCGCCGGCGCCGCCGTCGCCGGCACCACCTGCGGGCCGGACCTGAACCGGGAGGTCCTCGCCGCGCTCATCATCGCCCGGGAGGCGCTCCCCGACACGCGGTTGGCCGTCGCCATGGCCGATCTTGCCGGCGCACAGCCCCCGGAATTCGACGCGGCGCTGACGGCGGCCGGGTCCCACCCACGGTGCATCGTCTCGGACGCCGACGGCACCGGGACCACCATGGTGACACTCACCGATCCCGGCGACTTCCGGCCCTTCCTCGGCCCCGACTCTCGCCGCCGGTTCCTCGCCGACGGCTATCACGATCTCCCGATGACCGCGCCCGGGCTGCGGCGGGACGTGGACACCGTCGCCCACCTGCTCTCGTTCGGGATCGACCGCCTCGGTGGGGCGACCCGCTCGTGGGTCGGGTCACCGTCCGCCGATCGGCCGACTCCGTCAGCCGCCCGACACTGATCAACGCGACACCGGCCCGCAGGTCGGTGCCCCAGCGCCCCGGAAAGGACACGATGATCCCGATCGCCAGCCGCGCCGCCAGCGACCGCACCTGGCTGGTCGCCGTCGCCGCCAGCCTCTGGGGCTTCTCCGGCCTGCTGCGGGAACCGCTCTCCCGCCAGCTTCCGGCGCTGAGCGTGGTCCTGGCCGAACATGTCGTCCTCGTGCTCCTGGTGTCGCCCTGGCTGATCCCGGCCGTACGAACCCTCGCCCGCTGCTCCGTGCGGACGAAGCTGGCCGTGCTGGTGATCGGAGCCGGCTCCTCGGCGCTGGCCACGACGCTGTTCACCGCCGCGTTCCGGCTGGGCGACCCGATCACCCCGCAGGTGTTGCAGAAGCTGCAACCAGCGCTGGCGATCGTCCTGGCCGCCGCGCTGCTCGGGGAACGGGTGAACCGCCGGTTCCCCCTCTTCGCGGTGCCTGCGGTCGCCGGCGCCTGGCTGTTGGCGTTCCCCGACCCGCTGGGGATGCACCCCCGCAGCCTCGCTGCGGCCGGGCTGGCCACCGGGGCCGCGGCACTCTGGGCAGCCGGCACCGTCCTCGGCCGAATGGTCAGCGCCGAACTGTCCTTCCTGCATGTCACCACGCTTCGGTTCACCGTCGGACTGGTCACCCTCGCCACCTTCGCCGCGGCGACCCGCACGCCGGTCACGGTTCCGGTGGAGCTGGTACCGCGGCTGGTGCTGCTCGCGGCCGTACCGGGCCTGCTCGCCCTGTCGCTGTACTACCACGCGCTCCGGCACACGCCCGCGTCGAGCGCGGCCCTGGCCGAACTGGCCTTCCCGCTGACGGCCGCCGTGGTCGGACTCACCCTGCTCGACGGGCAACTCGACACGAGCCAGTGGACCGGCCTGGTGCTGGTACTGACCTCGGTGGTCCTGCTCGCGCTGCACGAAAACCGCAGTTCGCGCCCGGCGGTGCGACAGCGGCCCGAGGACCGTGGCTGGACGCCCGCCTACCAGTCCTGACGTTCCGCACCCCGGTGGCTACGAGATCGGCCCAGCGGCTTCCGAATGGCTCCTCAACTAACATCCGGCCTGGACCCTGTCCGGCAGGGGTTCCATGCTGGTCCAGGGATGCCACCCTCGCGGAACGCCGGGCCGCTTGCCGGAGGCACCCCCGTCACTGAGGTGCCGTCCGGCGTCAGCGGGTGTAGAGGATCTTGGTGCCTCCCGCGTTGACGGCGGAGACGGAGTTGACCCCGGACAGGTTGGGCACCTGCAGGTTCCGCCAGCCCGCGTTGCTCGCCGCCTCGTGCACGCGGCCGTTGTTGACCGTGTAGACGATTCTCGTGCCGTCCGCCAACGAGATGGCGGACAGACCGCTCCCGTAGATGGGGCTACCGTTGTACCCCACGGCATACGGCGTCCAGTTGCCGCTTGCGGCCTCCCACACCGCGCCGGCGCGGATCGTGTACAGCACCGTGCCGCCGTTATAGGGAATGGCCGACAGCGCCGACACACCACTCAACGTGGGCACTCGCAGATTTCGCCAGCCGGCGTTGCTACCGGCCTCGTACACGTAGCCGTCCCGCATCGTGTAGACGATCCGCGTGCCGTCGGCCCGCAGCACCGCGCTGACCGCATCCGCGTAGATCGGGCTTCCGTTGTATCCCACCGCGTACGGCCGCCAGTCGACGCTGGACGACTCCCACACCGCGCCCGCGCGGATCGTGTAGAGAACGGTCCCGCCGTTGAAGGCAATCGCCGACACGGCTGAGACGTTGTCGAGGTTCGGCACCCGCAGGTTCCGCCACCCGGCGTTGCTCGCCGCCTCGTACACGTACCCGTCACGCACCGAGTAGATGATCTTCGTGCCGTCCGCGCGCAGGACCGCGCTCACCTTCGATGCCACGATCGAGGCCACCGGAAGCGGCTGCCAGCCGGAGTTGTCCGCTGTCTCGTACACCTGAGTGTTCGACGCGGGCGGGGTCGTGCCCGCGTACTGGTTGTAGTAGTTCGTCGCGTAGCTAATCCGCGTTGACTCGTGACAGGTTCCGCAGCGCTCGTAGAGGTCCTGGAACGCGACGGTCGCGTCGGCAATCGTGCTCGACGCCCGCAACTGCGCCAGCCCGTACCCCGGGATGTTCGTCAGCTCCCACCAGATGAAGCCGAGCTGCGCGTCCAGGCTCCACACGTTCTGGCCGGTCACCGCCGCGTACCAGGTCGCGTTGGCGCTCGCGGTCGTGTCCCAGCGGCCGCCGGTGCTCCACTGCGCGATCCCGCGGCCGGGACCGCCGGGCTCCTGCGCCAGCGGGTTGATGTTGGACTCCTGCGCTAGGTTGCCCAGAACGCCTGCGGTCTGTTCCGCGGTGAGTCCCTTGCCGACGAAGAAGTCCCACGCGGTCCTGGAGTTGTCGGCGGCGCGTGCCTCACCGGGGAAGCCCATCCCGGATACGACGATGAGCCCTGCCAGGGCCAGCAGGCCAACGCGCCGCAGTAGCGCGTTCGGCAAACGATTCATGGTGTGTCCCACTCGTCTCGGTGTCACCGGGTGTAGAGGATCTCCGTGCCGCTGGCGTAGATGGCGGAGACGGCACCGACTCCGCCCAGGTTGGGCACCCGCAGGTTCCGCCATCCCGCGTTGCTTGCCGCCTCGAACACCGCGCCGTCGCGCACGGTGTAGACGATCCGCGTGCCGTCGGGCCGGTGGAGCGCGCTGACCGCATTCGCGTAGATGGGACTTCCGTTGTACCCCACGGCGTACAGCCGCCAGTCGATGCTGGAGGCCTCCCACAAGGCGCCCGCGCGGATCGTGTAGAGCGTCGTGATCCCGTTGCGGGAGATGGCCGACACGACGGCCACGCTGTCCAGGTTGGGCACCCGCAGGTTTCGCCATCCCGCGTTGCTTGCCGCCTCGAACACCGCGCCGTCGCGCACGGTGTAGACGATCCGTGTGCCGTCGGACCGCAGCACCGCGCTGACCGCGTCCGCGTAGATCGGACTTCCGTTGTACCCAACGCAGAACGGAACCCAGTCGCCGCTCGCGCATTCCCACAACGCGCCCGACCGGATCGTGTAGAGCACGACCCCGCTGCCGACCGCGATCGCCGAAATCGCCGACACACCGGCCAGGTTGGGCACGCGCAGGTTGCGCCATCCCGCGTTACTCGCCGCCTCGTACACGTACCCGTCACGCACCGAGTAGATGATCTTCGTGCCGTCCGCGCGCAGGACCGCGCTCACCTTCGACGCCACGACCGAGGCCACCGGAAGCGGCTGCCAGCCGGAGTTGTGTGCCGTCTCGAACACCTGCGTGTCCCCCGCGGGCGCGTCACCGCCAAGGAACGCCAGCGGGTTGATGCGTGTGCCGGAGGGGTCGTTCATGTGCCAGTGCAGGTGCGGGCCGGTCGAGGAGCCCGAGCCCGGCGCGCCCGGGTAGCCGCCGGACAACCCGACGATGTCGCCCATCGCGACCCGGGTGCCGTTCGCCACGACGAACCCGGACAGGTGCAGGTACTGGGTCTTGTAGCCGTTGTCGTGGTGGATGACCGCCGTGTAGCCGCCGGTGCCGTTGTCGGGGTCGTTGTAGACCACACCGCCGCCCGCCGCGGGCAGCCGAGTGCCGACGGGCATGCCATAGTCGATCCCGCCGAGGGAGCCGCGGGCCAGGTGCCCCTCCCACGTCTCGGTGATCGGGTACCCCGTAAAGGGGTTGTAGAACCCGGGCACGGCCGCGGCCGCCACCCCAGTCCCCACGGTCACGCCTGCGACGGCGACCGCGCCCGCTGTCGCCGTCACACGCAAGAAAGCCCGTCTATCGATTCCGTCCATGCCCACCACCTGGGTCTCGGTGCGTTTACGGAATATCCGGGGACGAACCTAGGAAGCGACAGTCTGCGATACATCAGTTGTTCGACCGATGGCCGATCGATGCAATGACGGGTGCGCCATCCGGGACCTGCCTGGTCCGCGACACCCGCTGCGGGGCCCGCTTCCGTATAGGGCGGAGTCAACCGGTCGTCGCAACACCTCGTCGGAGAGGTGGAGCGATGGGTAGTGGGCCGGGGCAGAAGCGGGCTCGGCAGTATCGGGGTCACCCACGCCGGGGAATCCGCAGCATGAGCGCCCAGCCGGCCAGGTCCTGGCCTCCGCTGGTCAGAAGGCGCTTCCGTGAGCATGGCCCCAGGCAGCTCGCACCGCACCAAGCACATCGGCAAGCTCAACACCGCTACCTCGCACACTGGCACGTACTGCTCCGCTCCGCGGCGTCCCGGAGGCCCACACGTGCCCAGGTCGCACGCGGGTCCCGGCCGGTTGGCTGGATTCGATCAAGCCCGCGGCCTCGGTCTCCGTATGCGAACGCGGCGGTGCCGGGGCGAGTCGGAGATCGCCTGCGAGTTGGCAGATCGAAGGCAATCGACGCCCGCCATCGAGCACGCCATTGCGGATGAGATCGGTCAGCTGGGACCGGATCTGTTCGTAGGACGAGACCGGGCTCGCCGCGTCCACAACAGTCACCGAGCGGCGCCCGGTTTCGGCGTGTGCTCGGGAGGCTCCGACCCGGCGCGAGATTGTGCCGGGGTGGGGCGGAGGCCCGCAAGCCACTCCGCTGCGCTCGGGCGTTGCGGCCTCCGCCCCACCCCGGCGTGAGGGCAGTTGCCGGGTGCGCCATCGGCACCAGGTCCGGGCAACATGGTGGAGCGCCCTCATGCGTCGCGTCTCTGGAACGCGATGCTCGCCGCGATCGCCGTCGCGGTGATCCAGGCGAGCAGGACGAGAGCCCCGCTGCCTGGTGTGAGCAGAAGATCGTTGTCGGGGAGGTAGAGAAGACTCCCTGCCTTGTCGGGCAGCCAGCGGGCGTGCTCGGTGTAGCCGGCCAGCAGGGGCGAGACGATCAGGACGAGAGCGAGCATCGTCACCAGCGGAGGGGTCAGCGAACGCAGCAGGATGGTCACCGTGAGAGCGAGCAGCCCGATGAGTACGAGGTAGACCACGGCTCCGAGCAGCGGCCAGAGGTCGAAGTCCCGGGTCGAGCGGATGCCTCGGGCGCTGAGGGTGATCCATGCCGTCGCCGCGCTGGCTCCGATCGTGGCGAGGCTTGTGGTTGCCGCTACGGCCAGGTAGCCGGCCGCCTTCCCAACCAACAGTAGGAGGCGATTCGGAGTGGCGGTCAGGGTAGTCACGATCTGGCGTCCCATGTACTCGGTCGCAGCGGCGAGCACGCCGATGAGGACGGGGCCGACCTGGAGGAAAACGATCGTCTGGGTCGTGATCTGCGTGGTGTCGCCGGTCGTCGGAGCCGAAGAGGCGAGGGCGGCGGCGAGGGCGATGCCTGTGGCGACCGTTCCGAGTACGGTGGCGAGCAGGGCGGGAAGGCTGCGGAGCTTGACGAGCTCTGCGGCGATCGTGTGGGCGAAGGGGCGGTTCATGCGTCGCGGCGGGTGAATACGACAGCCGAGACCGCAAGGAGCCCGAATGCCCAGGCGGCCATGACGAGGCCGCCGGTGAGCGGATCCAGCGCGTCGTCGAAGGCGGCGAAGCTCTCGCGGGCGAACAAGCGGATGCCGGCGAGGTCGGGCAGGAACCGAGCCAATGGTGTGACCTGGGAGAGGAGGAACGACACCGAGACGAGGGAGCTGTTGGCGATGAGCACGATGAGCGGAATGATGCCGCTGCGGATGAGAACCGTGATCGCCAACGCAAGCAGTCCCATCAGCGCCCAGTAGAGCGCTGCCCCGAGGGCGCGAGCGATCGTCTCGCCGGTGTCGTCGGGCGTGACGGCGGTGCCGATGACGAGGTGGGCCAGCGCGATACATGTGGCGATCGTGACGGCCGCCGTGATCGCGATGAGCACGACGACGGTGACGGCTTTCGCCGCGAGCAGGGTGAGACGCCGAGGGGTGGCCGTCAGGGTCGCGGTGATCTGCCTTCCGCCTCCGGCGTCGGAGCTGTTGGCCGTGTATTCGCTGCTGATCGCGACCACGCCGAGGATGACGGCCCCGACGACGCCGAGGGGAACCGCGGCGAACGCCGTCTCGGCCGGGGAGGTCTCGAAGCCGTCGAAGCGGGGGTCTCCGCCGAGGGCGGCGCGGGCATACGAGGCGTTGAGCAGGGTGATTCCGACCGATCCGGCCACGGCGACGCCGATCGCGACGAGCGAAGCAGGCAGGGTCGCGGTCTTGCGCAGTTCGGAGGCGACCGCGCGCAGCAGGCTCACTGCGTGCTCCCTGCGCGATCGGTGCCGGTGAGGGCGAAGAAGGCGTCCTCGAGCGTGGCGTAGCCGGCGGTGACCTCTCCCAGCGGGCCGGCCGCGACGATGCGCCCTCCGGAGATGACCACGAGGTCATCGGCGATCTCGGTAACCTCACTCATCAGGTGGCTGGACAGCAGGATGGTGCCGCCCGCGTCCGCGTGGCCGCGGAGCAGACAGCGAATCCACCGGATGCCCTCGGGGTCGAGGCCGTTCACCGGCTCGTCCAGCACGAGCGCCGCCGGCTCGCCCAGGAGTGCGGCGGCGAGCCCGAGGCGCTGCCCCATGCCGAGGGAGAACCGGCCGACGCGGGTGCGGCCCGCACCGGCAAGGCCCACCTGGCCGAGCACCTCGTCCACGCGGCGCTTCGGGATGCCGCCCGCGCGGGCGACCCAGGCGAGGTGGTTGCGGGCCGTGCGGGACCGGTGCGCACCGGAGCCATCGAGCATGGACCCGACCGCGCGCGCCGGGTCGCACAGGCTCCGGTATGGCCGCCCGTCGATGAGCGCGGTCCCGACGGTGGGGCGGTCCAGGCCGAGCAGAATGCGCAGCGTCGAGGACTTGCCCGCCCCGTTCGGACCGAGGAACCCGGTCACCCGGCCGGGATGCGCCTGGAACGTGACGTCGGACAGGACCGTACGGGAGCCGTGCCGCTTGGTGAGGCCGCTGATCGAGATCATGCCGCCATGCCACCAGAGCGCCTCGGCCGCGTCATCGGACCCAGGACCAGACCTCGCCGCCTGCGCTCGGACCCTGGTCTGTCAGACCCAGGTCCGATCCGGCTGGGAGGCCCGAAAACTAGACTTGGCCGATGGAGACAGACCGGCCGACGTGGCGCTCGCGCGCGTGGCTCGTCGCCGTCGCCGTCCTCGCCATGCTCGCACTCGGGCTCATGACCGTCGGCGTCGACAACCCCGTATCCGTGTGGGGGGCCCTGGCCGTGTCCGCGGGGGTCACCGCCCTGGTGATCGCCTGGGCGCTCGCCCGCACTCGCTCGGAGCGCCGCCACTACGAGGAGGAGCTGGCCTCATGGGCCGCAGAACAGGCTACGCAGGCCGAACGGCTGCGGATCGCCCGCGACCTGCACGACCTCGCCTCCCACGGCCTCGGCCTCATCACCGTCCGAGCCGCCGCCGCGCGCACCCTGACCGGACCTGACGGTGAGGCGGAGAGGGCGAATGCGCTGGCCGACATCGAGCGCGCCAGCCGGCAGACCACGACCGAGCTGCGCCGCATGCTCGCCCTGTTGCGCACCGCCGGACCCGCCCCGCTGCGCCCGGCCGACACCCTCGACGACCTCCCAGCGATCGTCAAGGCCGCGAACGATGCCGGACTGACCGTCACCCTCGGCGACGAGGAGGTGGGCGACGTGACCGCAGGCGTGCAGCTCACCGTCTGCGCGGTCGTTCGCGAGGCCCTGAACAACACGATCCGGCATGCCGGACCTTCCCACGCCCGCGTCGGGATTCACCGCGAGGCAGATACCATCATCGTTGAAGTCCAGGATGCCGGCCCGCGACCCGGCTGGCAGCCTCAGCCCGGTGCCGGCCACGGCCTCGACGGGCTCCGCGAACGCGTCGCCGCTCTCGACGGCAGCCTCCACGCCGAGCAGGCCGATGACGGCTGGCTGCTCACCGCCCGCATCCCCGACCGAGGCGCGGCATGACCATCGATGACGCGCGAGCCGCGATCCGGGTGCTCATCGCAGACGACCAGCCCCTCCTGCGACACAGCCTCGCCCTGCTCGTGGGCGCAGCCCCCGACCTCGCCATAGCCGGAGAAGCCGCCACCGGGAGCGAGGCCGTGTCGCTGGCCCGCGACCTGCGCCCCGACGTGATCCTGATGGACATCCGCATGCCCGGCGGAGACGGGATCGAGGCGACCCGCACCATCGCCGCAGACGCCACGCTCTCGGGCTGCCGAGTACTCGTCCTGAGCATGTTCGAGCTCGATGAGTACGTCTACGGCGCGCTCCGCGCCGGAGCCAGCGGCTTCCTCCTCAAAGACGCCCGGCCCGACCAGCTCCTCGACGCGATCCGCCGCACCCATGCCGGCGAATCCATGTTCGCCCCCACGATCCTGACCCGCCTCATCGAGCACTACGTCAGCCGCCCCGCTGCCTCGCCACGGGGACTCGACATCCTCACCAAGCGGGAGGCCGAAGTGCTCACCCTGGTCGCACGCGGCCTGTCCAACGACGACATCGCCGCCACCCTCACCATCTCGATCAAGACCGTCAAGACGCACATCGGCAACCTCCTCGCCAAGCTCCACGCCCGCGACCGTGCCCAGCTCGTCATCGCCGCCTATGAGCACGGCCTGATCGCCCCCGCCTAACCCAGCTCCTTCGCCACTCCACACGCTCACCACCCTGACCCCTCAGCGTCTGCGTGAGGCTTCCCGGCCTTCGACCAACACTCGCCAAGTACCCGCGAAGGAACTTGCCCGTGGCTCCAGGCACGGTGGATCTGCCCAGCGCCGGTGCCGGACGCTCGGCTCGTAATGCGGGGCGAGTCAGCTTTGTTCGGCGGCGGGGAAGCGCTCCACCGGGCTGGCCGTCGACCAGCTGGCAAGCAGCCGCAGCTTCTCCTCCGAGGCGGATCCCGGCTCGGCGGTGTACGCCTTCATGCTCAGCCCCGGGTCACCGGGCAGGTCCAGCTCGTTGAAGGTCAGCGTGATCTCCCCGACGAGTGGGTGGCGCAGCTTCTTGACGCCGGTGTGGTGCGTTTGCACGTCGTGGTTGGCCCACCAGGTGCGGAACTGCTCGCTGCGGGTCACGAGCGGTCGGGGCCACCTCTCAAGGTGCTGCACGCCGCCTCGACCTCGTCGGTGAGTTCGTTCAGATCCACCGGGCAGCCTGCGGTCCGCCGCCGGCTGGAGACCGGGGCGTGTTGCGGCCCACCTTCATAATGAGCGGATGCCCGTCGTCGCAGGTGGTACCACGACAGCTGTACGCCCGCGTGGCCGTGTCGTCGCCGGTTGGCTGGTCGGGGTCGTGGCGGCATGGGGAGCCGTCGCCGGGCTGCATCTCTTCGGCCTTCGGCTGGCCAACCTGTGGTTGCTCGGCCTGATCATCACCGGGCTGGGCTGGCTGCTGGCGATGGCCGTCACCGGGATCGCCCTGGTGGCCCTGTGGCGCAGGGTCGGGCCGGTCAAGGCGCTGACGCTGGTGCTGGTTCCTGGGTTGCTGGCCCCGGTGGCGATCGTGGCCGTCGACTGGACGTCCGTCTTCGTCCACAACTTCTACCGCCTCCACCGGGATGACTTCCGCACCGCGGCCGGGCTCGCCGACAAGGTCACGGCCGAGTATGGCGACCGGTACGGCCAGGTTCTGCCGAAGGATCTGCGGCACCTGTCGTCCATGGGGCGGGCGGTGCGGATCGGCACCGAGGGCAGCGGGCCGACGGGCGTCCTCCTGCCGGTCTGGGTCGGCACGCCAGACGGCGCGGCTGGCTACGCGTACCTCACCGGGACGCCGGGTGACACGAGCTTCGACTGCTTCGCGGACCCCTGCCGGATGCGCTGGTCGCTCGGCGACGGCTGGTACTGGCTGGACTGACACCGGGGCGGGACACGGGTGCCGCCGGTGGCGGATCCCGTAGGCGGTGGGTGGTCGGGCCTCATGGCGGGGACCGGGCTGGTCAGCCGCAGCTACTGCCTCGGTGGTTTGGTGCCGGTGCAGGGCGAGGGCACGTTCACCGAAACACTGGTGCCGATCGACGGCGAGGCGACCCTGCGCGTCGACGCGCCTGAACCTGGCTAAAGGTCGTCAAGGCCGTGAAGTTAACGTCTGGGCGAGCGTGTCAAGGGGTGTGTTCGTGTCGGACGTAGCAACGGGACCCTTCGATGATCTGGGTTCGGCGAAGAATCCGATCATGAGGAGTCCCGTTGGAGGACCAGTCTGTCATTAGCAGGAAGATCACGGTAGCTGCGGGCGCATTCGCTGCCGGGCATCTGGGTGAGCTGACCCAGATCGTGCCGTTCGACATGGTCGACGCGGTCCTGGCTGACTGCGGCGCGGTCCAGCAGCGGCTGCGGAAACTACCCGCCCGGGTGGTGGTCTATCTGCTGCTGGCCGCCGCGTTGTTCGCCGAGTGTGGCTACCTGGCCGTGTGGCGCAAGCTGACCGCCGCGCTTGACGTACCGATCCCGAAGATCACCGCGACCGCGCTCTGGCACGCCCGCTGCCGGCTCGGCACCCGCCCCATGCGTGCCCTGTTCGACCTGCTGCGCGGGCACACCGCCACGATCCGCGCCACCGGCACCCGCTGGGCCGGCCTGCTGGTCGTCGCGATCGACGGCACCCACCTGGACGTGCCCGACAACCCGGCCACCCGTGCCCGGCTGGGCAAAGGCAGCAACCAGTACACCGAGGCCAGCGGCTATCCGCAGATCCGGCTGGTCGCGCTGGTGGCCTGCGGCACCCGCGCGATCATCGACGCGGTCTTCGGCCCCGGCAGCACCGGCGAATCCGGCTACGCCACCCGGCTGCTGCGCTCGCTGCACACCCGCATGATCGTGTTGCTGGACCGGGGCCTGTCCAGCAACACCCTGCTCGACGGTGTCGCCGGCACCGGCGCCGCGTTCCTGGCCCGGCTGACCGCCACCCGCAAACCCCCGATGCTGGCCCGGCTGCCCGACGGCTCGTTCCTGTCCAGAATCGGCCGCGCCGAGGTCCGCATCATCGAATGTGAGATCACCATCGCCACCACGGCGGGACGGCAGACCGGCGTCTACCGGCTGGCGACCACCCTGCTCGACCACCGCCGCTACCCCGCATTCAGCCTGGTCACGCTGTATCACGAACGGTGGGAAATCGAATCCGCGTACTTCGCGATCAAGAAGAGCATCCTCGGTCGCCGAGTCCTGCGCAGTCACCGCTCCGCCGGCATCGCTCAAGAGATCTACGCCCTGCTGACCGTCTACCAAGCCATCCGCATCGCGATCGCCGACGCCACCGCCGCTACCGGCACCGACCCCGACCGGGCCAGCTTCACCATCGCCCTGCAAACCGCCCGCGACCAGGTCATCCGGGCCGCGAACGTCATCGCCGACACGGTCATCGACCTGATCGGCACGATCGGCCGCACCGTCCTCGACCAGGTCATGCCCCCACGCCGACTACGCGTCAGCCCCCGAGCCGTGAAACGACCGCTTTCCCGATATGCGTATAAAAGCCTCCGCGTCGACCGACGCACCTACCAAGCAACCATCAACGTCGACATCTTGACACCGCCGGACAACCCGTAACTTCACGGCCTTGGGCTAAAGGTCGGCTAAAGGTCCGTTCCACGACCCACCGTCAAGGCTGGACGTGGAAGCCTTTCCCGGCCTGGCGGGGTACGCGCTCGACGTCGTGGCCGAGCCGAGACCGGAGTACCGGGAGCCCTTGGGCGGGCAGACCTCAACTCGGCCTCGCTGATCAGCTGCTTGGCAGGTTCAAGGACGCCGCCCATGGCGGGGCAACAGGCCGTTACGCAGAGAGCCATTGGCGTTCTTGACAGTCTCGGCCCCGTTGGGACACCCTTTGGGCCAGATCGCGCCCGAAAGTTCGTGGCTCATGAGCGTGCGGCTGCAAGGGAACATCCCAAATTCCGCGCCGATCGTAGACACAAGGAGGTCCATTTGCGTCGCAATATCGCAGTCAGCTTGGCTGCGCTTGTCGCCGTGCTCGGAATCCTGATTCCTCAGGAGTCCGCACTCGCCGGCAATGGCGCACCGTTCAAGCTACCTTACCGGGCTGGACATGCGTACACCATTACCCAGACGCCCGGAAGCGGCTATTCTCACAACGACGGCTATAATCGACATGCCGTTGACTTCGCCATGCCGCAAGGCACCCCGATTGTCGCCTCGGCGGCCGGCACCGTCTACTACGAGGGGTGGAGCACCGGCGGAGGCATCATCGCCTTGATCGATCACGGCAACAACCGTTGCTCCCAGGTGACTGGTCAGGTGCTCGTCGGCGGGTCGGCTTGACCTGGGGCGTTCGGGTTGGATCATGGTTGGGTGTGCGGAACGCCGTCGATCGTGGAGC